>NZ_RZRA01001620.1:0-528 GCF_003998945.1 Mesorhizobium sp. M7A.F.Ca.CA.003.01.2.1
TCGGTGCTCGAAGATCCAAAGGTGCGCGAAGGCGTCACCATGCCGGCAAGCTGGCGCGATGCGGTGGTCGGCTCCGGCAATGTGAGCCGGCTGTCGCTGCCGGTCATCATCCCGGTCACAGAGTTCCGCGACATCTACGGCGTGGCGCTGACCAATTTGATCGCCGGCGCTGATCCCGCCGAGGAGTTGAAGAAGGCTACCGACCAATTCCAGCCGGTCCTCGACAGGAGCGAGCAAGGCTGATGTCCGCCACCACCCCAGAACGCACCGGGGTGACGACGCAAGCCATCGAAGGGAGCCAGACGATCCGGCTGGCTCCCAACTACTGGCCTTTCGTCGTTCCGGCGCTCGTCGTCGTCGGCGCCGTGATCGTCTTTCCCTGGGCCTTCACGCTGTGGATGAGCGTCAACCGCTGGACGCTCGGCCAGTCGCGAAGCTTTGCCGGGATGGAGAATTATCTGCGGCTGGCGTACGACCAACGCTTCTGGGAATCGCTTCTCCATACGTTGAGCTACACCTTCCTTTCGG
>NZ_RZRA01001621.1:0-528 GCF_003998945.1 Mesorhizobium sp. M7A.F.Ca.CA.003.01.2.1
GGGTCCAAGCACGAAATTGGCCAGCGTCACCGGCGTGTGCGGCCCCATCAGGATTTCAGCCGCCTCCGTGATGCGCCCGAGATGCGCGAACGGCTCCTTCGACAGGATCTCGAGATGTTCGGGCGCATAGTCGTTGATGAAGCGGTAGCTGTCTTCCAGCGACGCGGTCAGCACGATGCCACCGCGCTTGCCGGTCAGCACCGCGCGTGAAAACTCGACACGCTGCTCGGTCATCCGCGACCAATGCTCCGGGATTGCAGCCAATGCGGCTTCGGCGACCTTGCGGCTGTGCGTCACCAGATAGGCCGAGGAATCCGGCCCGTGCTCGGCTTCGATCAACAGGTCGAGCGCGGCAAGCCCGCCGTCGACGCTGTCATCGGCAAAGATGATCGCTTCGGACGGCCCGGCCGGAAGGCCTGTGTTGATGACCGAAGACAGCACGCTCTTGGCCGCCACCACCCAGGGGCTGCCGGGGCCGACGATCTTGAGCGCGCGCTTCACCGTCTCCGTGCCGTAGGCGACGGCGGC
>NZ_RZRA01001622.1:0-527 GCF_003998945.1 Mesorhizobium sp. M7A.F.Ca.CA.003.01.2.1
TCCTCGCCCGTCGAGACGACCTTGAATTCCTTGATCTTGGCTTTGACTTCAGGTTGCGCGGCGTAGGCCTTGGCCGTCTGCACCATCTGGATGCGCCAGGTGTTGGCGATATAGCCATTGGCGAAGGCGATGCGGAACGGCCCTTCCTTCTTGGGATATTTGAAGAATTTGGTCTCTGCGCTCCACGGCGCGAAACAGTCCGCCTGAGCGGCGGGACCCGACACGATTTCGGGTCCGGCGGCCATGGCGGCCGAATTGAGCATGACGAATGCAGTGGCGGCAACGACGCCACCAACGAGTGACTTGATCATCGATAATCCTCCCGATTGCAGTTCTGATTGTTCGTTTCGCAATGCGAATTTTTCGCGCGATGGACCGGCACCTCCCGCCTTGCCATGCGCTTCCTCGGCCGCCCGTGATGGCCGACCCGGTACCTCCCTTGTCGCCGCCAGCGGGGCGAAAACTATCATATTATCCATAATAAACAAGTATTAGTTGTCGCTTATGTATAATAAACAGGTGCGACC
>NZ_RZRA01001623.1:0-526 GCF_003998945.1 Mesorhizobium sp. M7A.F.Ca.CA.003.01.2.1
GCTCTTCAGCGCGCTGGCCAGCAGCAGGCCGACGATCGCGGCGATCAGCACCAGCCCCGGCAGGAACACGCCAAGGAAACCGCCGGCTCCCGACAGGCTGCCGAAATTGATGACGATCAAATAGATGATGATGACGAAGGCGATGAAGGTCAGCCCGGGCAGGATGGTGGTCTTCAGCGCATTCTCGTGGGCCGCCGGGTTGGCGCGGAAGAACATCACCACGGCAAGCGATGCCACCGCCATCATCGCGATGACACCGAGCGTCGCGACATTGGTCAGCCACGAAAACAGCGCCAGCACCGGATCGAGGCCGAGCACGGCGAACAGGCCGACAACGACCGCGGCGAGCACGCTCTGGATGACGGAAGCGACATGTGGGCTCTGGTGCACCGGATGCGTCACGCCGATCGTCTGCGGCAACAGCTTCTCGCGGCCCGAGACGTAGATGTAGCGCGCAACCGCATTGTGGAACGCCAGCACGCCGGCAAACAGGCTCGACACGAACAGGATGCTCATCGCCTGCGAA
>NZ_RZRA01001624.1:0-525 GCF_003998945.1 Mesorhizobium sp. M7A.F.Ca.CA.003.01.2.1
CCCGCCGGTAACAGAAGTCCCTGAGGGACCAGGCCCGCGAGCGCAATCCGAACTGAGAATTTAAACCGTGGCATGGACGAGGTCCCGGCCGCGCTGAGCAAGGTTTGCCGTTTTGGCAGCCCTGCCAAGGCAAATGAGAGAGGATTCATCATGCTGATCTCCCAGATCCTTGACGACGCCGAGACCATCCGCGTCGTCGCCCGCAATGGCGGCAAGACCCGGATCATCAATGGCGCCCGCAGCGTCTATTCGCTGGCGATGGAGGCCGCCCGCACCGGCGTCGGCCTCGTCGCGCTGATCGAACGCAAGGGGCTTGGCGAGACGGTCGATCTCGAGGCCGCTTACAAGAAGGGGCGGCTGCTGTCGCCGATCAATCACCCCGATCCGGCGCATCTGCACCTGACCGGCACCGGGCTGACGCATCTCGGCTCCGCCGCGACGCGCGATTCCATGCACAAGAAGCTGAGCGCCGACGGCGAGGAGCAGCTCACCGATTCCATGAAGATGTTCCGCATGGGGCTGGAG
>NZ_RZRA01001625.1:0-523 GCF_003998945.1 Mesorhizobium sp. M7A.F.Ca.CA.003.01.2.1
GCTGCGCCCGGGTGGCGCGGGTGACGGGTGCCCGGATCGTCGATCTGAGCCGGGACGCCGTTGCCGCCGCAACTGCCAATGCCCCGCTGCTCGCGGCCATCGAGGCGACCGGCAGCGTCGCGGCGCTCAATCAGCTGCTCGGCGTTCTCGATCCCGGCGGTACGATCGCCATGGTCGGCATCTTCCACGGCCGCCTCGACATTGATCCCAATACGCTGGTCGAACGCGAAATCGGGTTGCTGGGATGCCATGCCTTTGCCGACGAACTGCCCGAGGCCGTGCGGATGCTG
This sequence comes from Mesorhizobium sp. M7A.F.Ca.CA.003.01.2.1, assembly GCF_003998945.1. Lineage (NCBI taxonomy): Bacteria > Pseudomonadati > Pseudomonadota > Alphaproteobacteria > Hyphomicrobiales > Phyllobacteriaceae > Mesorhizobium > Mesorhizobium sp. M7A.F.Ca.CA.003.01.2.1. The sequence continues at coordinate 291 of NZ_RZRA01001625.1, forward strand.
GGTGAATTGAGCGAACCGCTGCTGGCGCTGATCGACCAGGAGATCGGCCTGGATGACATTCCGGCTGCCTATGAGCGGCTGTTGGCGGGGCGCAGCGACGGCTTGAAAACAATCATCCGCATGCGGCAACCTGTCGAGTCGTGATTTCCGATGAATCGCCGGAAAGGACTTTTGAAATGATCACTTTGCCCGACACCGCCAGCCCTCTTTACGAGAAGGTGAAGGACTACATC
>NZ_RZRA01001626.1:0-522 GCF_003998945.1 Mesorhizobium sp. M7A.F.Ca.CA.003.01.2.1
ATGTCGAGCGTATCCTTGCAGATCTTGGCGTTGACGCTGGTGATGCCAAGCGGGTGATCGAAGTGTGGAACAAGATCGACCGGCTCGACGAAGGCAACCGGACCCGGCTGCTTGCAGACGGCGCCGATGCCAACAAGGCGCCGCCGATTGCGGTGTCGGCGGTGACCGGCGAGGGCATCGATGCGCTGAAGGCGATCATCGAAACGCGGATGGCGGGCGAACTCGAAGACCTCACCGTGACGATCGAGCCGGCACAGTTCGGCCTTGTCGACTGGCTTTACCGCAATGGCGATGTGGTTTCGCGAAGCGACAATGACGACGGCAGCGCCACCATCTCGCTGAAGGCCACGCAAAGCGCGCGCGAAGAGATCGAAAACAGATTGCGTCGTAAAAACAACGGATAATCCGGAGCAGTTCCAGGAAAAGTGTATAGCGGTTTCCGTCGGGAGTTGCCCGAAAAGAGAGACTACTTCGCGGTCTTTGCTTCCTGCCAGAGCGCTTCCATCTCGGCCAGATCAGCCT
>NZ_RZRA01001627.1:0-521 GCF_003998945.1 Mesorhizobium sp. M7A.F.Ca.CA.003.01.2.1
GTAGGGGAGTAGGGGAGTATCGGGCCACTATCCACATTCACATTTCCATCCCCATTCGCTATTCACTGCCCACTGTCCCGTACTCCCCTATTCCCCTACTCCCCTAGGACGGCCATGATGCAACTCAGTCTCGACCAGGCAAAAGGACTGTGCCGGATGGCGGCACTTGGCGCCGGCGCCAATGAGGAAGCGGCGCAATCGCTCACTGCTTCGATCATATCAGCCGAGGCCGAAGGGCTTTCCTCGGTCGGTCTGTCGCATTTCATCGACTATCTCGAGGCGCTGGAAGCCGGACGCATCGACGGCAATGCCGACCCGGTGATCACACGGCCGGCGCTGGCAGTCTATCTCTCCGATGCACGCGGCGGGCTGGCGCATACCGGCTTCGACCGCAACATCGACGACCTCGCCAAGGCGGCAAAGCTGTTCGGTGTCGCCATCTTCTCGCAGAAGAACGCCTATACATGCGGCGCGCTCGGCTATTTCACCGGAAGGCTGGCAGCACAAGGACTGGTGTCGTT
>NZ_RZRA01001628.1:0-512 GCF_003998945.1 Mesorhizobium sp. M7A.F.Ca.CA.003.01.2.1
ATGTGCAACGCGGAATGACGCCACATTAAGGCGCAATCGGAAAAATGCTGGCCTTCGGGACTGGGTGCGGCCAAAGCGCCGCGCGCCCCGTGGGACGCGCAAAGGACGCTTTGGGATTCATATTTGACGCACGATCTTTGCCGAAAACCGATTACACTTTTCGGGATCGTGCGCTAAGCCAATCTGCAATGACTGACGCAAGTGAAAATCACGTTTCGAGTGCGGATGGCAAGGTCGCGGTGGTAATCGTCGCGGCCGGCCGTGGTGCGCGCGCCGGACAGGCCAACGGACCGAAGCAATATCAACACATTGGCGGCTTTGCCGTTATCGCACACACGCTTGACATTTTTCTGGCCCACCCGCGGACCAGCGAGATCGTCGTCGCCATTCATGCCGACGACCATGAACTGTTCCGGCAGGCGGCGGGCACCAACGCCGAGCGCGTTAGCGCCGTTATCGGCGGGGCGACCAGGCAGGAATCCGTCCGGCTCGGCCTGCTTGCCCTTAGAGAC
>NZ_RZRA01001629.1:0-511 GCF_003998945.1 Mesorhizobium sp. M7A.F.Ca.CA.003.01.2.1
TCCCAGCGGTCGGCGCCATTCGACGCCGCGGCGATCGCCGCTGAGGTCGTCGCCATGCGTCCCGATGCCGAAGTCTTTGGCTGGTGGCTCGCCGACCTGGTACTGGCGCAACGCCTGGGCTGGCCGCAGCCCCTGCCGCTCCTAATGGCGCAGGGTTTTGGACCATCTTTCCGCACCGAGGCCGGCGGTGGCCGGCGCATCCGGCCCGGGGACAAGAATTTTGAGCGGGCGGTTTGCATCGCGCTCGTCGCGGCCGCCGCGGACGCTTGTCGGTTGGCCGCCGAGCTGTCGCGCCGGGCCGAAAAACTCCTGGCGGTGGCGCCGAAACTGCGCGCCAAAGGCGCCGGCGACGTAATCTTTCTGCTGCTCAGTGAAGACGCCGTGTCCGGATCGCTGACGACGGACAATCTGTCGCGCTTTGCATCGCGACGGCTGTTCGAACGGCTGCAGCAACTGGAGGTCGTGCGCGAGCTCTCCGGCCGCCCCACATTCCGGCTGTTCGGGCTGTAGC
>NZ_RZRA01000162.1:0-7472 GCF_003998945.1 Mesorhizobium sp. M7A.F.Ca.CA.003.01.2.1
GGATGAAGCCGCGTTCACACGGGAGAAAAAAATCAGGATTTACTCCTGAAAAACAGAGAAAAGGGTCTGTGGGTCATGAAACACATTGCTATCGGCATTCTAGGCGCCGCCACGCTTGGATTGATGGCGTCCGCCGCGTCGGCGGCCACGCTCGACACCGTCAAGGCGAAGGGCTTCATCCAGTGCGGCGTCTCCACCGGCCTGGCCGGCTTTTCGGCGCCGGACGACAAGGGTGACTGGCAAGGCATCGATGCGGATTTCTGCCGCGCTGTCGCGGCCGCCGTCTTCGGTGACGGCTCCAGGGTCAAGTTCACGCCGCTCAGCGCCAAGGAGCGGTTTACCGCGCTGCAGTCGGGCGAGATCGACATCCTGTCGCGCAACACCACCTGGACCATCAACCGCGATACGGCACTCGGCCTGAATTTCATCGGCGTCACCTATTATGACGGCCAGGGTTTCATGATCAACGCCAAGAAGCTGCCGGGTGTCAATTCGGCATTGCAGCTCTCGGGCGCAGCCGTCTGCGTGCAGAGCGGCACCACCACCGAGCTGAACCTCGCCGACTACTTCAAGGCCAACAAGATGGAGTACAATCCCGTCGTCTTCGAAAAGCTGGAAGAGGTCAACGCCGCCTATGATGCCGGCCGCTGCGACGTCTACACCACCGATCAGTCGGGCCTCTATGGCATACGCCTGACGCTGGGATCGCCGGCCGACCATGTCGTGCTGCCCGAGATCATCTCCAAGGAGCCGCTCGGACCTGCCGTTCGCCAGGGCGACGACCAGTGGTACCACATCGTCAAATGGACCTATTTTGCGCTGCTGCAGGCTGAAGAGCTCGGCATCACCAAGGCCAATGTCGATGAGATGAAGAACTCGGCCAGCCCCGAGATCAAGCGCGTTCTCGGCCAGGAAGCCGACACCAAGATCGGTACCGATCTCGGCGTCTCCAATGACTGGGTGGTCAACATCGTCAAGGCCGTCGGCAATTATGGCGAAATGTTCGAGCGCAATGTCGGCTCGGGCAGCCCGCTGAAGATCGCGCGCGGCATCAACGCGCTGTGGACCAAGGGCGGCCTGCAATACGCGCCGCCGATCCGCTGATCGAAATGTGATCCGGGAGGCAGATCATCTGCCTCCCGGTTTCTCTTTCCAGGGGACGGTCGAATGGCATCGCAGGACGTACTTCGCGAGGAGCCCAGCCGCGGCTCCTTCATCAACGATCCGAAAATCCGGGGCATATTCTTCCAGGTGCTGGTCGTCGTGCTGCTGGTGGCGGGCGTCTGGTGGATTGCCCACAACGTCATCGACAACCTGACGCGGTTGCGCATCGCTTCAGGCTTCGGCTTCCTCAAGGGCCGCGCCGGCTTCGATATCAGCGAGAGCGCGATCGCCTATTCGTCGGATTCGACCTATGGCCGCGCCATTCTGGTCGGCCTCCTCAACACGGTCATCGTCGCCATCGTCGGCATCATCACCGCGACAATCATCGGCTTCGTCATCGGCATCGGCCGGCTCTCGAAGAACTGGCTGATCAGGAAGATCTGCACCGTCTATGTCGAGGTCTTCCGCAACATCCCGCCGCTGCTGGTCATCTTCTTCTGGTATTCCGGCGTGCTGGCCGTGCTGCCGGCGCCACGCGACAGCATCAATTTGCCGTTCGGCTCCTTTCTCAACCAGCGCGGTTTCTATTTTCCACGCGCCGTATGGGGCGACGGTTCATGGCTGATTTTCGTCGCCCTGCTCGTCGGCATCGCCATGGCGTGGTTCGTCGCGCGCAAGGCGCGGCAACGGCAGATGGCGACCGGCCAGCAATTTCCGGTGTTTTGGACATCCGCGGCGCTGATCGTCGGGCTGCCGCTGCTCGCCTATGCGCTGAGCGGCTTTCCCCTGAGCTTCGATTACCCCAAGCAGTCGACTTTCAACCTGACCGGCGGCTTTCAGGTCCGGCCGGAGTTCCTGTCGCTTTATCTGGCGCTGTCCTGCTATACCGCCGCCTTCATCGCCGAGATCGTGCGTGCCGGCATCAGGGGTGTCAGCGCGGGCCAGACGGAAGCCGCCGGAGCGTTGGGATTGCGTTCCGGATCGATCCTGCGGCTGGTCGTCGTGCCGCAGGCCATGCGCATCGTCATTCCGCCGCTGACCAGCCAGTATCTCAACCTGACCAAGAACTCGTCGCTGGCCATCGCCATCGGCTATCCGGACCTGACGGCGACCGCCGGGACAGTGCTGAACCAGACCGGCCAGGCCGTCGAGGGCGTGGTGATCATGATGGTGATCTATCTCGCCATCAGCCTTCTGACCTCGCTTGTGATGAACTGGTTCAACGCCAAGATGGCGCTGGTGGAGAGGTGAGGTAAGGACATGCAAGAACATGATATGTCCTGGGTGCGCACCGAAATGGTGCTGGCGCAGCCGGCGCCCGCCAGCGTCACCGGCCTCGGCGCATGGGTGCGCAAGAACCTGATCGCGTCTACCGGCGACACCATTTTGACAATCGTCGGCATCGCCCTGGTGGCGATGATCCTGCCGCAAATCATCAATTGGGCGTTCATCAACGCCGTGTGGACGGGGCCGGACCGGACCGTATGCGCCACGGTGGCGCAAGGCGGCATCCAGCCGGATGGCTGGACCGGCGCCTGCTGGGCTTTCGTCAATGCCAAGTTCGGCCAGTTCATGCTCGGCCGCTATCCCATCGAGGAGCGCTGGCGGCCGATCCTGGTCGCCATCCTGTTCGTGGCGCTGCTGGTGCCGATGCTGATGCCGAAGGTGCCACGCAAAGGGCTGAATGCGGTTCTGCTGTTCTTCGTGCTGCCGATCGTCGCCTTCGTCCTGCTGGTCGGCGGCATGTTCGGCCTGCCGCATGTCGAGACCTCGCTTTGGGGCGGGCTCTTGGTAACGCTCAGCCTGTCCTTCGTCGGCATTGCCGTGTCGCTGCCGCTCGGCATCGTGCTGGCGCTCGGCCGCCGTTCCAAGATGCCGATCATCAAGACGCTGTGCGTCGTCTTCATCGAGACGGTGCGCGGCATCCCGCTGATCACCGTGCTGTTCTTCGCCAGCGTCATGCTGCCGCTGTTCCTGCCGGAGGGCGTTTCGTTCGACAAGTTCCTGCGCGCTTTGATCGGCGTGTCGCTGTTTGCCGCCGCCTATATGGCCGAAGTGGTGCGCGGCGGCCTGCAGGCGATCCCCAAGGGCCAATATGAAGGTGCCGATTCGCTCGGCCTCGGCTATTGGCAGAAGATGTATTTCATCGTCATGCCGCAGGCGCTCAAATTGGTCATCCCGGGCATCGTCAACACCTTCATCGGCATGTTCAAGGACACCAGCCTGGTCATCATCATCTCGATGTTCGACCTGCTCGGCATCGTCAAACAGAATTTTTCCGATGCAAACTGGGCAACCGCGCAGACGGCGAGGTCCGGCCTGATCTTCGCCGCCTTCGTCTTCTGGCTGTTCTGCTTCGGCATGTCGCGCTATTCAATGTACACCGAACGCCGGCTCGACACCGGCCACAAACGCTAAACATAAACAAAAGAACAAGGGGATCCCTCTCATGGCCACCGAAAATGCCGTCAGCGCCGAAGAGATCAAGGTCAACGCCGCCAAGATGCAGATTTCGACGACCGATGTCGCCATCGACATCATCGCCATGCACAAATGGTATGGCGAGTTCCATGTGCTGAAGGACATCAACCTGAAAGTGATGCGCGGCGAGCGCATCGTCATCTGCGGCCCCTCCGGCTCCGGCAAATCGACCATGATCCGCTGCATCAACCGCCTGGAGGAGCACCAGAAGGGCAAGATCATCGTCGACGGTAAGGAATTGACCAACGATCTCAAGAAGATCGACGAGGTGCGCCGCGAGGTCGGCATGGTGTTCCAGCACTTCAACCTGTTCCCGCATCTGACCATCCTGGAGAACTGCACGCTGGCGCCGATCTGGGTGCGCAAGACGCCGAAGAAGCAGGCCGAGGAAATCGCCATGCATTTCCTCAAGCGCGTCAAGATCCCGGAACAGGCCAACAAATATCCCGGCCAGCTTTCCGGCGGCCAGCAGCAGCGTGTGGCGATTGCCCGCTCGCTGTGCATGAACCCGCGCATCATGCTGTTCGACGAGCCGACCTCGGCGCTTGATCCGGAGATGATCAAGGAAGTGCTGGAGACCATGGTTGGCCTTGCCGAAGAAGGCATGACCATGCTGTGCGTCACCCACGAGATGGGTTTTGCCCGCAAGGTCGCCAACCGGGTGATCTTCATGGACCAGGGCCAGATCGTCGAGCAGAACACGCCGGCCGAGTTCTTCGACCACCCGCGCCATGAGCGCACGAAGCTGTTCCTGTCGCAGATCCTGCACTAGGCTTTCGATGTTTGCGAGGAGCCCGGCTGAAACACTGCCGGGCTCTTTTGCGTATGGCATAACAGGCGACCGTTCCTGTCGCGCTGGAGCGCTTTTGCAGAGCCGCTTTTCATGAAGAGACTGGGACGTTTTCTAGGCCTTCTGTTGATTGTCGTCGCTCTCGCCGTGACGACGGGCACCCTCGTGCCGCGGCCGCTGTGGCCGGCGGCCGCCGCCATGCCCGCCGCGACGCGCCACATCCTGGTGCTGAACAATCCGATCCACACCGATATCGCCATCCCGGTCGACGATGCCGTGCGCCAGCGTTTCCACTTCCTGGTCGACGCCGGCATACCGGCCGACAGGCCGGAGGTCCGCTACATCGTCTTCGGCTGGGGCGGTCGCGCCTTCTACCTGGAGACGCCGACATGGTCCGAGCTGAAGGCGGTACCGGTGATGAAGGCACTGACCCTCGACGCGTCGGTCATGCATGTCGATGTCGCCGGTGACATCCTCGAACCGCCCCCTGACATCGCGGGGTTCGACATCACAGAGGACCGGTTCGCGGCGTTGCTCGATTTCATCGATGCGAGTTTCCAGCGCGGACCGGAAGGCCCGATCCTCGTTCCGGACGCGGCCTATTCCAGGTTCGACGGCTTCTACGAAGCCAACGGCCATTTCAACGCACTGATCGGCTGCAACACCTGGACGGCGGCCGCCTTGCGCACCGCAGGCCTGCGCACCGGCTGGTGGAACCCGCTGCCTGTATCGCTCGGGCTATCGATGCGGCTGTATAATTAGCGTGGGCATTCCGCGAATTGGCGAGTGTCGCGTTCCTTCACACCCCCCTCTGTCCCGCCAACCTTTCGCAGGTTTCAGCTTTCGTCAGCCTCCGGTGCCCGCCAGCCATAGAGCCAGTCCAAATCCGCCGCGAGTTTTTCCGACGAGCGCATTTTCAGGAACACGTTGCGCGCAATCGCCACCGGCCCTGCGGCATGCCAGGCCAGCCGGTTGACAGCGCCGCGTCGGGCGACCTGCGCGACACGCGGCCGCCGTGACTGTTCCCAAACCGCAAGCGCGGCCAGCGGGTTCGTAGGGGAGGCGTAGACGGCGTCGGCAAGCGTCGCTGCATCCTCGATCGCCATGGCCGCACCTTGCGCCGCGAATGGGGTCATCGCATGCGCGGCGTCGCCGATCAGCGCCATGCCGTTCGGTGTTGTCCAGGGCTGTTGCGGGTCGACAGTGTGGATCGGCCACGCGGTCCACGGGCCGGCCTGCTCGACCAGACGGGCAAGTTCTGCCGCAGTGCCGGCAAGAGCTCGGGTCAGGATCCCGGCGTCGGCGTTGCCGGACCAGCCCTCGGCAATGCGGTCGCCCCTGGTGAAGGCCGCGAGATTGAAGGCCGCACCCTTGCTGACGGGATAGGCCACCATATGGAAGCCGGGATGCAGGAAGGTGGTGACGCAGTCCCTGGCGCCGATGGCGGCAAAGCTCTGCCCCGCGGCGCTATCGGCTGCGATGGTCGCGCGCCAGGCCAGTTCGCCGGAGAAATGGTTTCTTGGCGAAGCCGACCCCTTGGCCGAGTCGACAAGTGGGCGCACCGATGACCAGACGCCATCGGCCCCGACCAGCAGGAAGCCCTCCGCCTCGATGGTCTTGCCGTCGATCTCGGCCGTCGCCGTGATGCCATGCGGGCCGGAGGCAACGTCGCCGATGCGCGCGCCGGTGGTGAGATGGATATCCGGCACCTCGGCAACGCGCGCGGTCAATGCGCTCTGCAGATCGGCCCTGTGCGCGACGAGATAGGGTGCTTGCCAGCGGGTTTCGGCGGCTTGCCCCAGCGGCACGCGCGCCAGTTCGCGCAAGGTCGCGGCCTTCTTCAACACCACGGCTTGCGGCCGCACCGCTGCCGGCAGCAGCCGGTCGAGCACGCCAAGCTGGCGAAGGATGCGCGTCGCGTTTGGAGAGAGCTGGATGCCGGCGCCGGCAGCTTCCAGGCGCTGCGCCTGTTCGAACACCCGAACCGCGTAGCCGCGCGAGGCGAATGCAAGGGCTGCGGTCAATCCGGCGACACCGGCCCCGGCGACGACAATTTGCCGGGAACGCGTGTCGTTCATCGGGCTGGTCGCGAAAGTCTCAGGCGGCCTGTTCGATGTAGATGCATCCGGCCGGCAGCGTTTCCGTCGCCTTCAGCTTCGGCGAATAGCGGTAGAGCGTCGAGCAATAGGGACAGACTTTTTCATTGTCGTCGCCCATGTCCAGAAACACATGCGGGTGGTCGAAAGGCGGATTGGCGCCCGTGCACATGAATTCCTTCACGCCGATGTCGATTGCCGGATAGCCCGCATCGTTCTGAAAATGGGGAATGGAACCGCCTGCCATCGTCGTCTCCTTAACGCAGTCTCGTCTGCATCTGGATCATATCAGGCCTCTTTGCAAGTTCGATGAAATCAAACTGTCGCAAAAGCCTGTCAGAGGATAAGTTAAGCCGGTTAACCCATGGCCCGAAAACCGATTTCGGTTTCCGGGAGGGACCATGGGTCGCTAGAGTGACTGGCTAGCCGGCTTGAGCGGGTGTGGAAGAGCGGGAATCATGAACGAACTGAAGCCGGTGCAGAACGAATTCGTGGATGTCGAGGTGGCTCGCCCGGAAGGCGGCAACCCGGACCGGTTTGTCAACCGCGAGTTTTCCTGGCTGCAGTTCAACCGGCGCGTTCTCGAGGAGTCGCTGAACCTCAATCATCCGCTGCTGGAGCGCGTCCGCTTCCTGTCGATCTCGGCCGCCAATCTCGACGAGTTCTTCATGGTCCGAGTCGCCGGTCTTGCCGGCCAGGTGCGCGAGGGCATCACGCTGAAGAGCCCCGACGGCCGCACCCCCGAACAGCAGCTCGAACAGCTGCTGCGTGAGGTCGAGCGGCTGCAGGAAGACCAGCAGAAGAGCCTTTCGGCGCTCACCGTGCTGCTCAACAAGGAAGGCATCGAGAGCATCACCCGCGATGCGCTGACCAAGGACGAGAAAATCTGGCTGGAAGACCATTTCCAGGAACAGGTTTTCCCGGTGCTGACCCCGCTGTCGATCGACCCGGCGCATCCGTTCCCGTTCATCCCCAATCTCGGCTTCTCGATGGCGCTGCAA
>NZ_RZRA01001630.1:0-510 GCF_003998945.1 Mesorhizobium sp. M7A.F.Ca.CA.003.01.2.1
CGTCTGCGGCGATCTGGTCCGGCGTCACCGGCAGATAGGGCGACATGGACGGCGTGTGCACCGAGCCGGTGACGGCGCAGGTGATGATGACTTTTCGCGGTGCCATTCTTACCCCTGGCCTCCGACCGGCAGGTCGAGCTCGGCGGCCAGAACCTCCAGCGAGTCACCGATGATGGAGATGATCTCGCCGACCTGCTCGGCCGTGACGATCATCGGTGGCGCGACCATGAAATTGTCGCCGTCGACGCCGCCCTTGACCCTGCGGCCATAGATGATCAGCCCGCGTTCATAGGCGAGGTCGAGCAGCCGCTGCGTGGCTTTCTTGTTCTGGTCGATCGGTTTTAGGGTCTCGGGATCGGCGACCATCTGGGCGCCGGTGAGCAGGCCCTTGCCACGCACGTCGGCAAGGAACGGAAACCGCTTCGCCAGGCCTTTAAGCCCGTCCATCAGCACATCGCCCATGGCTGCCGCATTGGCGATCAGGTCGAGCCGGTCCATTTCGCCGAGCAC
>NZ_RZRA01001631.1:0-510 GCF_003998945.1 Mesorhizobium sp. M7A.F.Ca.CA.003.01.2.1
GCACAAGGGAGCGCATCGATGCCGAAAACAGAGTCCAATCCGGTCGACCTCGGCACCAGGGCCGCCGACTTCCTGCTGCCCGACGCGCAAGGTGTGCTGCACCGCCTTGCCGATTTCGACGCCAAGCCGGCCTTGCTCGTCGCTTTCATCTCCAACCGCTGCCCGTTCGTCGTGCTGATCCGCGAGCAGCTTGCCGCTTTCGCCAGGGATTACGCCGGCAAGGGGCTGCAGGTGGTGGCGATCAACGCCAACGACCACGAGGCGCATCCGGAGGAGACGCTCGCCCGCATCGGCGAGGAGGCCGGAAAATTCGGCTATTCCTTCCCCTATCTCAAGGATGCGTCGCAGCAGACGGCGAAAGCCTATGGCGCGGCTTGCACGCCCGACTTCTTCCTGTTCGGCACTGACCGGCGGCTCGCCTATCACGGCCAGTTCGACGATGCGCGGCCGGGCAACGGCAAGCCGGTGACGGGTGCCGATCTGCGCGCGGCGGTCGATACGGTGCTGGAG
>NZ_RZRA01001632.1:0-510 GCF_003998945.1 Mesorhizobium sp. M7A.F.Ca.CA.003.01.2.1
ACCTTGACCAGCAGCGGTGAAAACGACGCGCTGGCGGCCAGATTGATACGGTGGAAAAGCACCAGATTCTCAGGCCGGAACATCGTCTCGAAAAGAGCCCAAGCTTCCGGCGCGGTTTCGATCTTGGCCCGCCGCGACTGGCTGAGCAGGCCATTCAGGCGGCCAAGCGGGTCGAGGCCGGGATCGTGGAGTATGTCCTGGACCCCAGCCAGTGCCTGTTTTGCAAAGCGATCGGCCAATGCCTCCAGGAGAGCCTCCTTGGAGGGGAAGTAATGATAGAAAGCACCCTTCGAGATGCCGGCGGACGCAATCACGTCATTGAGGCTCGCTTTGTCATAGCCTTGGGTCAGGAACAGGGTCTGGGCATGATCCAGAAGTTCTTCTCGCCTGAGTTCTGGATGCTTGATGACACGGGGCATGACGAACTTTCTGCACGTGATGGCTGCTCCCGTCCAGTCCCGACGTCGGCAGCCAGGGCAACGGATTTCGGGTTAACGGGTCCCTTCGGAG
>NZ_RZRA01001633.1:0-509 GCF_003998945.1 Mesorhizobium sp. M7A.F.Ca.CA.003.01.2.1
CGCCGCAAGGGCGCCTCGATTGCCCTCGAAGCCGCCAATCCAGCCTATGAGACACGGATTTTCGGGCCGGACAGGGTCAAGGTGCAAGGCAAGCTCGTCGGCCTGATCCGTCGCTACTGAGACGGCTGTGGGTTGACCACTGGCTTCTCGGGTTTCTTGAAGGGTGCCAGCCCCCTCGCCTCGCGAGAGTATCTGCGTTGCGTGTGCCAGGGCCGATATGGGCTGTCCACCGCGAAGCTGATCGTCGCCGGCGTGGTCGCCGATTGGCGATCGAAGAAGACCGCGGCACTGCCTTTGCGAGCCAGTTGCCGCTTGGTGATGACGAGAACCAGCGGGTTGTGACAGGCGTCATAGGCGGTGGCGTCGTTGACGACGATCAGTTCGGCGAAGCCGCAGGCTTTCCAGGTGTCCTTGCGGTCCTCGACATAGGCAATGATCGCACCGGACATGTGCCTGGCCACGCAAACGCCTGAGGAGCAATAGAACGGCGATCCCGGCGGTAGCTCAAC
>NZ_RZRA01001634.1:0-508 GCF_003998945.1 Mesorhizobium sp. M7A.F.Ca.CA.003.01.2.1
CTCCTGGGGCAAGGTCGGCGAGGGCGCCGATCTGGTCATCGTCGAGGGCGCCGCCTCGCCGGCCGAGATCAACCTGCGCAGCCGCGACATCGCCAATATGGGCTTTGCCACGCGCGCCGACGTGCCCGTGGTGCTGGTCGGCGACATCGATCGCGGCGGCGTCATCGCTTCGGTGGCCGGCACGCATCTGATCCTCCCGGAAGAGGACCGGCGCATGATCGCCGGCTACCTCATCAACAAGTTCCGCGGCGACGTTTCGCTGTTTGACGACGGCCTGAAGTCGATCGAGACATTCACGGGCTGGCGCTGTTTCGGTGTCGTTCCGTGGCTGAAGGCGGCGGCACGCTTGCCTTCGGAAGATTCGGTGGTGCTGGAGCGGCTGGCGTCCGGCGAAGCGCGCGCGCTGAAGGTGGCGGTGCCGATGCTTGGCCGCATCGCCAATTTCGACGATCTCGACCCGCTCAAGGCTGAGCCGCAGGTCGAGGTGGTGTTCGTGCCGCCGGGAAAG
>NZ_RZRA01001635.1:0-505 GCF_003998945.1 Mesorhizobium sp. M7A.F.Ca.CA.003.01.2.1
ATCCCTACTGGCACCAGCAGCTGACGGCAAAGGACCGCTTTGGTGCCGCCGATCTGGTGATTGACCGAAGCGGCATCTGATCGGCAAATCGATGGCGATAGGTATCGCCGCCGCAATGATGGGCATGGCCCCATCATTGCGGCGCGCATCTTGCAAGCCTGGCCATCATCGACGCACTATCGCTTCAGCTGTTGTGTTTGACGGCTAATGCTCCTAGGCAGGACCAGAGCCGCGAGGCAGTGAAAAAGGAGCCGATATGGCGCGACCACCAAACTACGATCAGGAACGCAAGGAACGCGACCGCCAGAAGGCGGCCAAGAAGGCCGAGAAGCTGGCAGCCAAGGTTGCAGCGAGGGAACGTTCGAAGCCCGAAGACGAGACTGAAGCCGAAACCGAAACGGCAAAGTGACGGCAAAAGGCCCGCAGATGCGGGCCGTGCCTCAATCCGGATTGCCGCCTCGGATGTCGCCTTGTGTCAGGCCGGCGCCTTGTCGCTGACAAAGAC
>NZ_RZRA01001636.1:0-503 GCF_003998945.1 Mesorhizobium sp. M7A.F.Ca.CA.003.01.2.1
ATGCTGACGCTGGCCGCAGCCCAGATGTTCGGCTATGCCGGCGAGGGCCACGTCAAGCTCGCCACCTCCGTCGAATTCATGCACACCGCGACGCTTCTGCACGACGATGTCGTCGACGAGAGCGGCATGCGCCGCGGCAAGAAGACCGCCCGCATGATCTGGGGCAACCAGGCAAGCGTGCTGGTCGGCGACTTCCTGCTCGGCCAGGCTTTCCGCATGATGGTCGATGTCGGCTCGCTCGAGGCGCTCGACATCCTGTCGAGTGCAGCCTCGATCATCGCCGAGGGCGAGGTCATGCAGCTTGCCGCCGCCAAGAACCTCGAAACCACCGAGGACGAGCATTTCGCCGTCATCAAGGCCAAGACCGCCGCACTTTTTTCGGCTGCTGCCGAGGTCGGCCCGGTCATCGCCCAGGCGACGCGCAACGATCGTGCGGCGCTGCGCTCCTATGGCATGAATCTCGGCCTGGCCTTCCAGCTGATCGACGACGCGCTGGACTATGG
>NZ_RZRA01001637.1:0-503 GCF_003998945.1 Mesorhizobium sp. M7A.F.Ca.CA.003.01.2.1
ATGCAGCGACACCCGCACCGCCGTCTCACTGATGCCGAACTTTGCCGCCGTCTCGCCGATGGACCGCCCTTCCACCGACACGGCCGAGACCACGGAGCGCTGAGCCGGCGACAGACCGTCCAATGCACGGTTGATGTCGCGCTCGCTGACGGTCTCGGTTTCCGGCTCGGCGAACGTCTCGGCGATATCGTCGACGTCGATCTCGATGCGCCGTCCGCGCCGCCTGAACGCATCGATCAGCTTGAAGCGGGCAATCGCATAGACCCACGGCAACACCGGCGCATCCTGACGCCAGGTATGCCGTTTCACATGAATGGCCAGCAAGGTTTCCTGCACGACATCCTCGGGATCGACCCCGCCCTGCACGATCTTGCGCCTGGCAAAACCGCGAACCAGCGCGGCAATCCGGTGCAGAAAGTCGGCGTAAGCCCTTTCATCTCCCGCGATCGCGGCCCGCATCAGCCGGGAAAGTTCGGCCTCGTCCTTGCCGCTCACAAGAGTTC
>NZ_RZRA01001638.1:0-499 GCF_003998945.1 Mesorhizobium sp. M7A.F.Ca.CA.003.01.2.1
CTCCTGCACCACGATCGGGTGTCCGGCGATGCCTTCGACCAGAAGGATGCTGGCGCCGTCCGGCTGCGCCTTGCCGATCGCCGCCATCATGTCGTAGCCCCAGCGCGCATAGTTGGAATCGACATTGATGGCGTTCGGGCTGGTCACCGAACCGGCAGCGGTGATGAACGGAATGCCGGCTTTGGCGGCAGCGTCGATCGCATCATCGAGTGCCGTCGCCGAGCCCGGGATCGAGGTGATGATCGAGCACTTCTTGTCGATGAAGGCGCGGATCTGGTTGATCTGCTGGCTGGCGTCATTGTTGGAATCAGACACCTCGAAGCTGGACACCGTTCCGTCGGCGATCAGCCCGTCGACGAGACGCTTCAATTCCTTGGTCACCGTGACCCGCCACGGATTGCCCTGGTAGGATTCCGAGTGGCACCATTTCCACGGTTTCGGCGGCGCTGTGAAATTGTCCCAGGCCGAAGGCAGCACCTTCTGCGGCGCGCCGTCATAT
>NZ_RZRA01001639.1:0-492 GCF_003998945.1 Mesorhizobium sp. M7A.F.Ca.CA.003.01.2.1
GCGCTGGAAGAACCGCCGTCGCTATCCGAGAGTGGCGGCCTGTCTTTCAGGGATGGATGGTTGCTGTCACTGGTCCAGGTCGACCGGTGTCACGCCAAGAAGTTTCAGGGCATTGGCATAGGTCCGGATGCCTTGCGCCTGCTTGCGCTCGGCACAGAACCGGTTCGCCTTGTCCTGGAGTGCCGTTGCCTCGGCGATCTGGCTCGCGCTGGCACCGGGTTTGGCTTTGGTCTGGATGGCTCCGTCGAGTTGAAGACCGAGCCGGCTGCAATATTCGCTCCGGGTGACCGCCGCATCCGACTGTGCGACCGCAAGCACGGCGAGCGAAATGCCTGTCAGGGCAGCCATCCATCCGGTCGAACGTCGTTGCATGTTTCGGGACCATTTCTTCGCGTTGTGCCGCAGGCCGCGTGACCGCCGCGAGGGTGGTTATGACAGGCGATGTTTTCGCGAGTTTTTCCCGGATGTTGAATCTTGTTTCTGGAGTGTGTC
>NZ_RZRA01000163.1:0-7467 GCF_003998945.1 Mesorhizobium sp. M7A.F.Ca.CA.003.01.2.1
GCATCGGCCGATGTAGCCAAGGCGACGGGGGCGGGAACCGGTTCTGCGATCGGCGCGGCACCCATCGACGGCTCGGCGCCTGACGGCGTGGCAATCATGCTTTGCGCGGCCATGTCGTCCTTGGTTGCCGGTGCGGATGGCTCGGCCTGTCTGACGGCATGGTCCGGCGCGCTTTCCACTGCCGCGGGCTGCGCGTCCGTCTTTGGCTGGCTCGCGGCATCGAGCGAGGCGGTTTGCATCGGCTGCGAGGCGACGATCGGCACGACATCGTTGCTCGCCACCTGGGCCGGATCGGCGAAAAAGGCCTTGCCCAGTTGCAGGGCGCCCAGCGCCAGCAGGATCGCGGTTGTCCCCATCAGGATCGGCTTGCGCCGTGCCTTGAGCAGGTCGCCGATCCGCAGTGCCTTCACCGGTCCGGTCACCGTCGACTGGCGCTTCAGCGCATCGGCCTCGGCGGCCGCGGCCTGCGCCGCGCGCCGGGCAGCGGCGATGAAATCCGATTTCGCGGCATCGGTGTCGCTGGGCTTGGCCGGCTGGCCGCGCTCGTCACGCACGCGCTTCATGATGGCATTGAGGTCAGGTGCGCCGGAGCCGGGCTCCAGCGGCCGGTTGGCCATTTTCGGATCGAGCGGCTCGTCGAGATCGACGCTCGGTATTGGGGCACTCGGCGCTGAGCCGGCCAGTGGCGGGATATCCGCCTCCTTCTTGCCCTTGAAGGCGCGGGCCAGCCCGCCGAACAACGATTTGCGGCCGCCGGCCTGTCCGCCTTTCTCGGCGATCGTGTCCGAACCGAGCGCGGCCATGGCCGCCGCCGCGGCAGCCTCGGCCGGCGTGCGCGTGCCAATACCAATACCGAGGTCGCTACGCATACCCAGGTCGCCGCGTGCACCCGGCTCATTGCGCAGGATGGCGGCGGCACGGCCATCGAGATCTGCCATGTCCCCAGTCAATGGCAGGGGCTGATCGATATCCATCGACGGCGCGTCGACGGCCATTTTGGGTCGGCGCACGCCGCGCCAGTTGCTCGGCTCGGCCGGTGCCGCATCCAGCAATTCGCTCATCGCCTCGACCGGCTCGCCGGGTTCGAGCGAACCCAGCCGGTCGACGATCTTGAGCAACGTATCGTGGATGGCCTCGAACGTTCTCGAATTGCGTTCGTCGGAGCGCCGCGTCAGTGTTTCAAGCGTCTTCAAATCCTGGGCGAGGCCGGAAACCGCGGTCGCATTGGCGCTCGAACCGGCCAGCGATTGCACTGCGTTCTCGGCCGCTTCGCGCGCCGCGCCGAGAATGGAATCGCGGGTTCCTGCGAGCGACTTTTCAATTTCGTTGAGACGCGGGCTGATGTCCTCGAATTCCGGCAGCGGGGTGCTGGGCTTGGAAAGATGAGCCGACAGGCCGGCAACCTGTGCTTCCAGGCTGCGGATCAGCGCCGGATCGATGCCGGCGACCTGTGCGGCCGACGCGTCCAGCCGGCTTGAAATGTCTTCGAGCCGGCTCTCCAGTCCGCGGATCGCCGCTTCGCCCGCGGGATCGGGCACACGCGTTTCAAGGCGCTTGGCGAGCGCCGTAAAGCGGGCATCGATGGCTTCCATGATGCCGACGCTGTCGACCTGCGGCATGCGCTGGTCGAGCCTGTCAGCAACCTCGTCCAGCCTGCGCTCGAGATCGCGGAACAGCATGTTGCCCTGTTCGATGGCGTCACCCTGGCGGCGTTCCATCATGCTCGACAGCACGTCGAAGCGTTGCTCCAGCCCATGGAAGATGTAGTCGGCGTCAGGCATGGCGGGTGCCTGGTCGATCTTGTCGGCGATGAATGCGATCTGCTTGGCCAGGCGCTCCATCGCCTGCTCCGGCAGATTGGCGCGGCCGGCGAGTTCGTCGACCCGGCCCGACAGCGTGCTCAACCGGTCCATGACCGCGTTGCCGGGACGATCCTGCGCCACTTCCTGGATCTGGCCGGCAAGCGAGTCGATCCGTCTCTCTATGCGCTCGAAAGCCTCGTGGTCGAATGAATTGGCTTGCGCGGCGACCGTCGATGCCACGATGGCGCGGGAAATCTCGTCCAGCCGCTCGTCGATCATGCCAAGCGTGTCGCTGCCGCGATTGTCTTGCTGGCTGGCGAAATGGTCGACAGCGCCGGCAAGCGTCCGCACCTTCTCCTCCAGCGAGCGCAGCGACAACGATTCCGGCAAATTGTTGACGGCATTGCTGATCTGCTCGAGCCGGGCGGTGAGAGCAGACAGGCCCGGGTCGTCCGAGCGCTTGCGCTGGTCGGCGTCGAGGCGGTCTTCGAACGCCGTCCAGCGGCGATCGAAATCGTCCCAGCGGCGGTCGACCTTCTGCACGCTCTCTTCGCGTGCCAGCGTTTCGAGTGCGGCTTTGACCTGTTCGAGCTCGAGGCGCAGCATGTTGACGCTTCTGTCGTCGCTCTTCTCGGCCAGGGTCTGGATGGCGCCCGAAAGACGCTCGAACTCAAGGCCGAGTTCAGCACTGCCCTTGGCCGAAGCACCGGGCCTTGCGCCTGACTGGAAGGCCCGCTCGATGTCCTTGCGCAGCGCTTCGAATTCCCGCTGCAGGCCTGCGGTCATCTGGTGGCGCAATTCCTCGCGCATGCCGCGCAATTCGCCGGCGATCTTGCCGACCATGGCAACGCCATCCTCCTGGCCGCGCACGCGATCGATATCGCGGGCAATGGCCTGGTAATTCTGCTCGAAAGCGGCGGCTCCCTGCATCGGGCTCTTCGGACGCGACGCGGGCTGCGGGTCCTCATACCAGCGCTGCTGGCCAGAGGGCCGGGCGGCGGGGTAGCGCGCATCGGCACCATATTGGCGGGGATCGGGTTGGCGGAGTTCGGGACGTGCCATCGGATCCTCGCGCGTCCGCTCCAGCCGCTGCTCCAGTGTCTCCAGCGACTGGTTCAACTGATCGAGCGTGGTCTGCGGCCTGCGCTGCCTGCCGGCATTGAGTGTATCGAGATAGGACCGCTTGCTGTTCATCGGTGCGTCCGTCTTTCAGAATGGCTGGCTCGCGGCCAGTTCCCCCAGGTCCCTATCGGAACGAAGGCGACCGGCGGCGATGCCGCGGCGGAAGACGAGCTTCCCGGGCTCTCGCCCGCGCTCCGAAAAACCGTGAAAAATTCGATACAGGATAAACACGGGTAGCCGACGCGCCCACATTTCCCCCAACGTGGTAAACAACGCGTTAACCAAACTTAAGAAATCGAAAGGATGTTGGCTGCTGGCCTGAC
Source organism: Mesorhizobium sp. M7A.F.Ca.CA.003.01.2.1 (assembly GCF_003998945.1). Lineage (NCBI taxonomy): Bacteria > Pseudomonadati > Pseudomonadota > Alphaproteobacteria > Hyphomicrobiales > Phyllobacteriaceae > Mesorhizobium > Mesorhizobium sp. M7A.F.Ca.CA.003.01.2.1. Next base: position 3,248 of record NZ_RZRA01000163.1, read on the forward strand.
GGTGCGGCATAAAGGGCGGGGCGCAGAACGCCCTTGCGTCATCCTGCGGCAATCGGTATAGAATTGACGTAAACGTAAAAGGCGCATTGAGCGCATGTTTGCGATTTGTTTGTTGAAACCACGACTGGAAGCAGGCCCCCGCTTCCAGTCAGGCGACGCACGGTCCAGGACCGCGACGCCACCAGACGGGGAAAGCCAGTGACCATGAAGCTTATCTCGGCCGGCGAGACCGCGGCCAATACCAATATGTCTGCCGAAGCCGGCGAGGACCTCGTCCGCATCGGCGAGATGGCGAAGAAATATGGAGTGACGCTGCGCACGCTGCGTTTCTACGAAGACAAGGGCCTGCTCAACCCGCAGCGCGACGGTTCGACCCGTCTCTACACGCGCCGCGACAAGGCCCGCCTCAAGCTGATCCTGCTTGGCCGCAAGGTCGGATTCTCGCTGCGCGACGTCAAGCAGATGATGGATCTCTACGATCCCACCGGTTCAAACACCAAGCAGCTCAAGCTTGCGCTGGACAAGTCGGAAAAGCAGCTTGCCCGCCTGCAGAAGCAACGGGCGCTGATCGACGACGCCATCAACGAGCTCAGCGGCTCGATGTCGGCGGTGCGCCAGATGCTGAGCGAGCGTTCGGCGCCGCAGGCGAGCGCCGCCAGCTGAAGCAATTCCGTCAGGAATTGCGCCAGACACCAAGTCGTCTGCTGATTGTCCGAGTTCTGTCTAGCCGCGTGGCCTGCCACGCGGCTTTTCGTTGTCCTGGCCCACTCTTATGGCCTTTCGGCGCTGGCTTGCGCAACGTCGCGCCGCTACGCTCATTGCTCCAGGGGGCGGGGAATCTTGTCGCATCGAGAAAATTGACGTTTACGCAAACGTCAATTTTTGCTATCCCGCTCCCAATATGGGTCCGCATGCCGCCCTGGCTTGTCTTCGGGGCATTCGGACCGGGTTTGCAGGGTGGAGAAAAAGCATGCCGACATACAGGGCTCCGGTCCAGGATACGCTGTTCGTGCTCAACGAGGTTCTGGGTTACCAGCGTTATTCGAACCTTCCCGGATTTGCCGACGCCACGCCCGATGTGCTCGAGGCGATCCTCGCCGAAGGCGCCAAGCTCGCCGAAAACGTCATGCATCCGCTGAACCGTGTCGGCGACATGGAAGGCTGTGTGCGTCACGACGATGGCTCGGTGACCACGCCGAAAGGCTTCAGGGAGGCCTTCGACCAGTACCGCGAGGGCGGCTGGATGGGATTGGCCGCACCCGTCGAGTTCGGCGGCCAGGGCCTGCCCTATGCCGTGCACACCGCCGTCGCCGAATATATGGTCTCGGCCAATATGTCCTTGATGATGTATCCGGGCCTGACGCAGGGCGCGATCGCGGCAATCATCACCCACGGCACCGACGAGCAGAAGGCGACATGGTTGCCGAGGATGATCGAGGGTGCCTGGACCGGCACCATGAACCTGACCGAGCCGCATTGCGGCACGGATCTCGGCCTGTTGCGGACCAAAGCGGTGCCGAACGGCGATGGCACCTATAAGATTTCAGGCCAGAAGATCTTCATCTCGGCCGGCGAACACGACATGTCGGACAACATCGTCCATCTGGTGCTGGCCCGCATCGAGGGTGCGCCGGAAGGCGTCAAGGGCATCTCGCTGTTCATCGTGCCGAAGCTCAAGCTCGACCCGTCGGGCAATCCGGGCAACAGGAACACCGTCTCCTGCGGCTCGATCGAGGAGAAGATGGGCATCCACGGCAATTCGACCTGCGTCATGAACTATGACGAGGCTGAGGGCACGCTGCTCGGCGAGCCCAATGGCGGCCTGAAGGCGATGTTCACGATGATGAACGAGGCGCGCCTCGGTGTCGGCCTGCAGGGGTTGTCGCTGTCGGAGATCGCCTATCAGAACGCTGTCGGCTACGCCAAGGACCGTTTGCAGGGCCGCTCATTGTCTGGGCCGAAGGCGCCGGACAAGAAGGCCGATCCGATCATCGTCCATCCCGACATCCGCCGCAGCCTGATGACCATGAAAGCCTTCAACGAGGCCGGCCGCGCGCTGGCGCTGTGGACGGCGATCAAGTCCGACATCGCCCACCGCTCCGGCGACGACAAGGATCGCCAGGCCGCCGACGACTACACCGGCCTGATGACACCGGTGGTCAAGGGCGTGCTCACCGACAAAGGGTTCGACCACGCCGTCATGGCGCAGCAGGTGTTCGGCGGTCACGGTTATATCGAAGAGCACGGCATGAGCCAGTTCGTGCGCGATGCCCGCATCGCTATGATCTATGAAGGCGCCAATGGCATCCAGGCGCTCGACCTCGTCGGCCGCAAGCTTGGTTTGCATGGCGGCCGCGCCGTGCAGGCCTTCTTCAAGGAGGTTGGCGAATTCTGCGAGGAGAACCGCGCTAACGAGAAGATGGCGCCGTTCACCAAGGCGTTGAAGAAAGGTCTCAACGATTTGCAGGCAGCGACCATGTGGCTGGTGCAGAACGGCATGGCCAAGCCCGACAATGCGGGTGCCGCCTCGACCGACTACATGCATCTCTTCGGCCTGGTCGCTCTGGGCTATATGTGGGCGCAGATGGCCAAGGTGGCACTTGGCAAGACGGACGCCAATGGCGCGCAATCCTTCTACGACAACAAGATCGTGACGGGGCGCTTCTTCATGGAGCGGATCATGCCGGAGACATCGGCGCATCTCGCCCGCATTTCGAGCGGCGCTGACACATTGATGGCACTGCCGGCGGAAGCGTTCTAAGCTCGACTTCACTGGCCTTTCTGTCTGTCGATACGCGGAGGAAATCGTGGCGACAAATCCCGCCGAAGTGCTCTCTTTGCCGAAGCCCGCCTGGGCGGCGGACGAGGTCGGCATGCTCTACGACATGGCGCATCGCTTCATGTCGGAGGAGATCGCGCCGCGCTACGACGAGTTCGAGAAGAACGAGATGGTCGATCGCGAAAGCTGGCTGAAGGCAGGTTCCGCCGGCCTGCTCTGCGCTTCTATGCCGGAGGAATATGGCGGCTCCGGCGGCACCTTCGCGCATGAGAGCGCCATCATCGAGGCCATTGGCCATGTCGGCGTCGACGGGTTCGGCATCGGCCTGCACAATTCGATCGTCGCCCCTTATATCCTCCACTACGGCTCCGAGGAGCAGAAAAAGAAATGGCTGCCGAAGCTGGCGACCGGCGAGCTGATCGGCGCCATCGCCATGACCGAGCCCGGCGCCGGTTCCGATCTGCAGGGCGTCAAGACGCGGGCGCAGAAGGATGGCAACCACTACAAGATCAATGGTTCCAAGACCTTCATCACCAACGGCCAGCTTGCGAACTTCATCATCGTCGTCACCAAGACCGATCCGGAGAAGGGCGCCAAGGGCACCTCGCTGATCGTCGTCGAGACCGACGAGGTCGAAGGTTTCCAGCGCGGCCGTAACCTCGACAAGATCGGGCTCAAGGCCAACGACACGTCGGAGCTGTTCTTCAACGACATGCGCGTGCCGACCTCCAATTTGCTCGGCCACGAGGAAGGGCAGGGCTTCGTCCAGTTGATGCAGCAACTGCCGCAGGAGCGGCTGCAGATCGGCACGGGCGCCATCGCCATGATCGAGCGGGCGCTGGCGCTGACCATCGACTACGTCAAGGAGCGCAAGGCGTTCGGCAAGGCGATCATCGATTTCCAGAACACCCAGTTCAAGCTGGCCGAACTCAAGACCGAGGCCACCATCGGCCGCGTCTTCTACAATGATTGCGTCGCCCGCCACATCGCGGGCGGCCTCGATCCCGTGACAGCGTCGATGGCCAAGTACTGGCTCAGCGACCTGCAGGGAAAAGTCGTCGACGAATGCCTTCAACTGCATGGCGGCTATGGCTACATGAATGAATACCCGATCGCCCGCATGTTCCGCGACGCCCGCGTCCAGCGCATCTACGGCGGCACCAACGAGATCATGAAATTGCTGATCGGACGCTCTCTCTGAAGGCGACATCAGGCAAACCCAAGGAGCAAGCAAATGGCTGAAGCTTATGTCTATGACGCCGTGCGCACACCGCGTGGCAAGGGCAAGAAAGACGGATCGCTGCACGAGGTGCCGGCGGTGCGGCTTGCCGCCAAGACGCTCGAGGCGCTGCGCGACCGCAATGGGCTGGACACTGCAAACGTCGACGACATCATCTTCGGCTGCGTCGATCCGGTCGGCGAGGCGGGGTCGGGCATTTCC
>NZ_RZRA01001640.1:0-491 GCF_003998945.1 Mesorhizobium sp. M7A.F.Ca.CA.003.01.2.1
CGCGCCGCTTTCCTGAAGCTGCAGCGCAAGAAGGGCGATGCCGGCCAGGAAATGATCGACCAGACGCTGCGTATGGCCGAGGCCAAGCGGCTTGGTATCCGCATCAGCGACGCCCAGGTCGATGCCGCGTACCAGCGCTTTGCCTCGAGCAACAAGATGCAGCTCAGCCAGCTCGACGGCGTCATGGAGAAGTCGGGCGTCACCAAGAGCCACTTCAAGGAATTCATCCGCGCCCAGATGGCCTGGAACCAGGCCTTGAGCGCGCGCTACCGTTCCGGCGACGGCACCGGCGCCGTCAGCGAACAGGATCTCGTCAGGAAGATGCTCGAAAAAGGCGGCGCCAAACCGAGCGCCACCGAATACATGCTGCAGCAGGTCATCTTCGTGGTGCCGGCGGCTGAACGCAGCGCGACGCTGGGCAAACGCAAGCGAGAGGCCGACGCCATGCGCGCCCGCTTCAACGGCTGCAACACGACGCGCCAATTCGCCAA
>NZ_RZRA01001641.1:0-491 GCF_003998945.1 Mesorhizobium sp. M7A.F.Ca.CA.003.01.2.1
CATCAGGCCGGCGACGAGCAGGGCGGCGATGGCTCCCGCGCCGGCCGTTATCCAGGTTTGAAATTTTGAGCGGGCAGTCTTGAACATTCCAAACTATGCACGTCGAACGGTCAGCCACCCCTGCGCAGTCTAGAAAGAAAAAATGGCTGATGGAACCCGCAAATGGCTGGTCCAGTCCTCACACCGCTTCCCTTGCCCAGAGCCTGTGGCCATGGCGGCGGAAATAGCGCGCCACCAGGCGCTGCTGCTTGGCCCTGATCAGGTCGGGCAGGCGCCGCTCCTGGCGCCAGCGCGGTATGTTGCGCCAGCAGGCTATGAAGCGGGCGGCGTCCTCGATTACCTCCTGCGCCGAGAGTGCCGGACCGATAGCGGCCAGGAACAGCGCCTCCGACGGTTTCAACTCGTCGATCACCGCCTTGCGCCTGACGTGATCCTGACGGGCGTGGGCGATGCCGCTGCGACGGATTGCTTCGAAGGCTTCAAGCAAGGCC
>NZ_RZRA01001642.1:0-486 GCF_003998945.1 Mesorhizobium sp. M7A.F.Ca.CA.003.01.2.1
CCTTGAGGACCTGCAGCTGCCCCTGGCTGGTATAATCGTGATAGGAGGCGACGCAGACGGTTTCGATGACGCGGATGCCAAGTTCACGCGAGATGATCGCCGCCGGCACCAACCCGCCTCGCGTGATGCAGACGATCGCTTTCCATTGCCCCTTGTTGGCACCGGCAAGCCGCCAGGCGAGTGCGCGAGCGTCGCGATGGAACTGGTCCCAGGAGACCGGAAAGGCTTTTTCGGGAAGGGACATGTCGCGCACTCCACAGCACGCGGGGATCGCGCGCAAGAAAACAGGGGAATGCGCGCGGAATTAGCTGGAAAGCCCCCATCTTGGCAAGAGCAGGGGCCTTGGCAAGGCAAGGGCCAGCGATCGCTGTGGGCTTACCGCGACAGGAAGGCTGCCACCGGCGCGGTGCGCAGCACGCTGCGCGTCACGCCGCCGAACAGAAGCTGGCGCAGCCATGAATGGCTGTAGGCGCCGAGCACCAGCAG
>NZ_RZRA01001643.1:0-486 GCF_003998945.1 Mesorhizobium sp. M7A.F.Ca.CA.003.01.2.1
ATCTGATGATCTTCGCTCAGATCGCCGAGGGCATAGATGACAAGACCTGGGAGTTTCATTTGCGCACCGGCGACTATTCCAAATGGTTTCGACATCAGATCAGGGACAAGGACCTGGCGCGCGAAACCGCCGAGGCGGAAGAGGACAAGACCCTGTCGGCGGAGGAGAGCCGCAAGCGGGTGCTTGATGCCGTGCGCCGCCGTTACACGGCTCCCGCCACAGCCCCGGAGTGACACGCGAGAGCCAAGGCAATCAAGCCAGCGCTGCATGCGAAATTCTTCAGTCAGGCAACGCCGCCACCGCGACAATTTCAACGACGATGTCGGCTTGCGCAAGCGCTGCAACTCCGATCACCTCCGAAGGCGGCGGGTTGTTATAGCTGCAGTGCTTCGGGCAATGCTCGGCAAAGAACTCGTCCAGTACGTCGAGACGAAAATTGGGTGAACTCAGAACGCCGCCATCGGGAAATGGCCCCTTGATGAAGAA
>NZ_RZRA01001644.1:0-485 GCF_003998945.1 Mesorhizobium sp. M7A.F.Ca.CA.003.01.2.1
CCGGCGTTTCGTTCTTGAGGAAGGCGATGGCGACCGCTTCGGCATCGCCGGTATCGATCAACATACCGGCCGAACCGGCGGCACCGAAGGCGATGCGGGCGAACTGAAGGCGGGCCGAAGCGTTGCGGGCGCTCTGACGGATCAGCTTCATGGCGTCCTCATCGGCGCCGCCTTCATCAAGCAATTCGAGCCCGTTGTTGATCGCGCCGACCGGCGAGATGATATCGTGGCAGACCCGGCTGCACAAAAGCGCTGCCAGATCGGGTGCGGAAAGGGTGAACAGATCGGCCATCGGCGAAAAATCCCTGCAAAATCTCACAACTCATGGCCGGGCGATCGATCGTCGCCTGCCACACGAATCACGCACTCTCTCCTCAGGCTTTCTGAATACACAGCGCCCGTGCGTGCAGCAACAAATCCAAATTGTGGTTGTGGCAAATGGCGTGTTCACGCAGGCTGCCGACCCCAATTGAGCGACCCCAAAC
>NZ_RZRA01001645.1:0-484 GCF_003998945.1 Mesorhizobium sp. M7A.F.Ca.CA.003.01.2.1
GGCCAGTCGCTCGGCACTGCGTTTCGCAATCGGCATGGCCGGTTTCGCCGGCTCGGCTGTTTTCTTTTCCCCGCAGGCGCAGGCGGCATGTACGGTCACTCTGGGAACTGATGTGCAGTGCGGCACCACCTCCACGGTCAATGCCGTCAATCCGGCTGCTCCTCCCAACGACCGGGGCTATTCATTTTCTTCACCGTTTACGGCCCACCTCGCGATCGATGCCGGGGCGACGGTCAGCGGATTTGGCCTCGCGATCGAGAATACCGGCAATGGCGCCGTCATGGTCGTCAACAACGGCACGATCAGTGTCGATGCGGGCAACACGCCAACAGCCGGCGGGACCGCGGCACTCAATATCGATGCCGCCTCCAACCTGATCACGTACACAGGCAGCGGCGCGATCACCAATAACGGCAGTGGCGATGCCTTCGCAATAAAGCAGAATGGCCTGGGCTCGATCGATGTCGATGCCACCGGCGATATC
>NZ_RZRA01001646.1:0-483 GCF_003998945.1 Mesorhizobium sp. M7A.F.Ca.CA.003.01.2.1
CATCTTGGTGGAATCGCCGAACTTTACCGCCGTCAGCTTGTGGCCTTTCGGATCGACCTTGAGCACGGCGACATCGGTCTTGGTGTCGGTGCCGACCAGCGTCGCCTTCAAGGTGACGCCATCGGAGAAATTGACCTCGATGTCGTCGGCATCGGCAATGACATGGTTGTTGGTGACGACGATGCCTTGCTCGGCATCGATGACGAAGCCGGAGCCCAGCGACTGCACCTTCTGCGAGCCGTTGTCCTTGTCACCGCCGCGGTTCTTGAAGAAATCGTCGAAGAAATCCTGGAAGGGCGAACCCTCGGGCAATTGCGGCATCGGCACCGCGCCCGGGCCTTCGGTACCCTTGACCGTCTGCGAGGTCGATATGTTGACCACCGCGCCGAGCAGGCCTTGCGCCAGATCGGCGACCGAAGCGGGCCCATCGGCGGCAAATGTCGGCGCCGTGAAGGACGGGACAGCGACGGCGCTGACAAGAAG
>NZ_RZRA01001647.1:0-481 GCF_003998945.1 Mesorhizobium sp. M7A.F.Ca.CA.003.01.2.1
GGGCATAGACGGCGGGCCGGGCGGTGGGGATCGGCCGCGGCTTGGCGGCGCGCAGCCGGTCAAGGGCGGTGGCGGCATCGAACGGGCCGATCTCGGCATTGGCTTTTTCGGCGGTGAAGGCGATGACGACCGGCACGCCGTTGGAGCCGGCGTCGTTGATCAGCCGCTCGGCGGTGGCGACGCGTTTGCCCCAGTCGGCGGCACTTGCCCAGTCATTGTCGATGACCAGGGCAAGGGCGGCTCCTTCGGCCGGCAGCTTTTCACGCGGATTGAAGACCGGGTCGGCCAATGCCGCGACGATGAGGGCCGCCATCAAGAGCCTGAGCAGCGTCAGCCACCACGGACTCTGCTGCGGCGTCTCCTCGCGCTTCAGTACGCGCGCCAGGATCTTCAGCGGCGGGAAGATCTCGGTCTGCGGCTTGGGCGGCGTCAGCCTGAGCAGCCACCAGATCACCGGCAGTGCCAGCAGGCCCCACAGCAC
>NZ_RZRA01001648.1:0-480 GCF_003998945.1 Mesorhizobium sp. M7A.F.Ca.CA.003.01.2.1
GGCTGGTCAAGCGTGATCGAACGGGTGACGGCGCGGAGATCGGCAAAGCGCACGCGTACCGTCACCGTGCGGCCGGGCCTTGCCTTGGCGCGCAGCCGGCTGGCGACGCGGTCGGCCAGATGCAGCAGTGTCGGCACGATGACCCGTGCCATAGCCGGCTTCTGGCCAAGCGCCGATTGGGCGCCGGCCGAATGCGCGCGGCGCTTCGTCTCCAGCTTTCGCGGGTCGCGGTTCCAGGACAGGGCGGCGAGCTTTTCGCCGGCGGCGGGACCGAGCAGGCGCGTCAGCGCGCCGCCATGCGTCCTGGCCAGTTGACCGATGGTCTCGACGCCGATCTCGGCCAGCCGCGCCCTGGTCGCCGGGCCGACGCCCCACATCAGTCCGACCGGCAGATCATGCAGGAAGGCGAGTTCGGTGCCGGGTTCGACGACCACCAGCCCGTCGGGTTTGGCGACCTGCGAGGCGATCTTGGCCAGATGC
>NZ_RZRA01001649.1:0-480 GCF_003998945.1 Mesorhizobium sp. M7A.F.Ca.CA.003.01.2.1
CCGGCGACAATCCGATCCGCAAGGCCTGGCTGCTGCATGCGATCGGCCTGGCCGTCGTGCTGCCGATCGTTCAGTTCGGCTTCGGCATCCCGCTGTGGCTTTACATTCTGGTGCCGGTCTGGCTCGGCCAGTCGCTGATCTCGATCCGTACGTTCGCCGAGCATCAATGGTCGGAACATCCGGAAGGCCGTACGGTGATCGTCGAGCGCTCGCCGCTGTCGTTCCTGTTCCTCAACAACAATCTGCATTTCGTCCATCACAAGACCCCGACCGTGGCCTGGTACAAGCTGCCCAAGCTGTTTCGCGACCGCCGTGAGGAATGGCTGCGGATGAACAATGGCTATGCCTATCCGAATTATTTCGCGCTGGTCAAAGCCTATGCGTTCAAGGCGAAAGAGCCGATCGTGCACCCGGTGCTGCGGCGTGCGCCTGAGCCGGGCAGGGCCTTCAAGCCGCGCATCAGGGCGCGCAGCATCAGCG
>NZ_RZRA01000164.1:0-7450 GCF_003998945.1 Mesorhizobium sp. M7A.F.Ca.CA.003.01.2.1
GGTTCGGCCTGCTCGCCGGAGACGCCGAGCACGATGAGACGGTCTTGTGCCTCGGCGAACGGCATGTGGTGCAGCAGCGACCGGTTGAGCACGAACAGCTCGTCCGGATCGAACTTGGCCGCGGATTTCGATGTCGCCGCCGGATCGAAGCGTTCGGCGAGTTCGCCCATCGTCGGCATCGCCGCGACATTCTCCGAAGTGCCTACCAGGACCGCCAATGATGCGACGGCCATCGGCTCGATCCCGTCCTCGCGCAGGCTTTCGATGGAGAGCGCGCCGGTGCGCTTCGACAAGCCCTCGCCCGATGCGGTGGTCAGGAGATTGTGGTGGCCGAACACTGGCGGCGTGGCAGCCAGTGCCTGGAACAGGGCGATCTGCACGCCGGTGTTGGTGACATGGTCGTCGCCGCGGATGACATGGCTGACGCCCATCTCGATGTCGTCGACCACGGAAGGCAGCGTATAGAGATAGGTGCCGTCCTCGCGCACCAGGACCGGATCGGAAAGCGAGGCCAGATCGACGGTTTCCTCACCGCGCACCAAGTCGTTCCAGTGGATTTCAGTGCGTTCCGGCTGTTGTGGATCGCCTGAGAAATTGGGCAGGAGAAAACGCCAGTGCGGCCGGCGGCCATCGGTCTGGTATTCGGCGATCTGTTCGTGCGTCAGGGTCAACGCCTCGCGGCCATAGACCGGCGGCAGACCGCGCGTGCGGCGCACCTTGCGCCTGAGATCCAGCTCCTCCGGCGTTTCGTAGCAGGCATAGAGAACGCCTGCCGCCTTCAGCCTCTCGACCGCCGCGTCATAGACTTCGAAGCGCCGCGACTGGTACTCGGTGGCGTCGGGAAAAATGCCCAACCAATGCAGGTCGTAGAGGATGGCGTCGGAAAACTCCTGCTTCGAGCGCGCAATGTCGGTGTCGTCGAAGCGCTGGATGAAGCGACCCTTGTTGTTCACGGCGAACAGCCAGTTGAACAGAGCCGTGCGCGCATTGCCGATATGGATGCGGCCGGTCGGCGAAGGGGCGAAACGAACGGTAACTGTCATGAGCGGGGCGTACCGGATGCTTTTACGATTGACAAGACGCGCCCCCGCGCTGCCCGGCAGACATAGAACATGGCGGCTGGAATGAAAAGACCGGGCGTTGGACGCCTCAGGAGGCACCCAGTCCGCAGGCGGCCTTTGTAACCGAGCGCTGCCAGCCGCTGGGGCCGACCACCGGTTGAAGGCGATCAGCGGCCGAAATCATCGGAACTGAGGCGGGTCCAGCGGTCGCCCACCAATCCACCGATAAAGATGTCGCCGGAGCGGACCGCTTCCGTGACCTCGGCGATCCGCGAGCGGACCATCGTTCCCCCGGCATAGCGGAAGAAGACATTCTTGTAGCCAAAGAGTTGGGATATGAATCTGGTCTGCGTCTGCCCGGTGATGCCCACGCAGCCCATCTCCCATGCGGCGGCGACAAGCGCATCCAGCGTCGCGCCCCAATGCGATCCGAATGCCTGGATTTGCAACAGGTTCGCCATGTCGCCGGCTTGACCATAGAAGGCATAACAACCGAGCATTTTGCCCGTTTCGTCGTAGATCCCACCGAAATGAAGGGGGCCGTCGGCCCGCTTCTCGGCCGCCAGCGCAAGCAGCCGTGGCAACTCCCCATCCTTCCAACTCGGCCGAAGAGCGTAACCAGACAGGAGGGTCGGCAGTTCCTCGGCAAATTGCACGGCATTGATCGGCTCACGGTGGGTGCGATGCGACGATGAATGCTGGACGGGGGGCTCGAACCTTCTTTTCGCAAGAGCATCGAATGCTCGCGCAAAGGGGTCGAGTACAAGGTGAGGCAGGCCGGGCCATTTACGGTGCAGTGCGGCGGCGGCCATTCCCGCCGGCCGGAAGACATATGTCCATCCCAGACAATGCACCGGCAGGAGTTGATACTTCATCGGGCGCGCGAAGGCTAAGGATGTCCGGTTGGCCGAATCGGTCAGCTGCAGATCGAATTCGCCTTGATGCAATGCCCGCAGCAATTGCGGTCCGGCCGAGCCGTCATCGGTGCCGGGGTCGGCCATGAGCGGCCCGATGATCGCCGCATTCAATGGCGCACCATTGAGCTCGTAGCGGGCTTTCAAAACGCCGAGGAACCCACCCAGGCGGCCCTGCCGGTTGATCTGGACAAGAGCGTTGCTTTCACCGGAGTGGCCGGCAGGGTCGAGATAAATCTCTCTCATATACGCGGCCGTTTCGGCGATCGCGCGATCGAGGAGGTGACGGCGCCGCCGGCGAAACTTCGTCAGGAAGAGTGCGGCGACGCGCTCGAGATCTTCGGCAGCAAGCGGCCGAACCGAGCCATGCTGAGATTCCAGCACTGACGGCGCAGCCAACTTTTCCTCGGCATTCGCAGAAAGATGCATCGTGAAAAACGTCCGTGGGTTGCCTCCATCGGATATATATCAACCATTGGTAGAAACAACGTATCTCGGTCAATATGATGAACAGAGGTCCCAAGACTTACTATCCGGACAGGACTTCACAGGCAAATCAAGTCGGCCAGCATCACGGCGCTGATCGACGGGTCGACTGCCTCCCTGCGATCGCATCTCCTGCTCCAGCCCGCTGGGCTGACCGTGCCTGACAGAGGCGGCCTCCGGCCGAAGCTGGAGGCCGCCTCAGGTCAGCTGACAAGTCCCTTGGTCAGTTCGAGCGCCTGGCGTTCGAACAGGCGACGGTAGATGCCGCCTTTCAGCCGGATCAGTTCGTCATGCGAGCCTTCCTCGACGATGTTGCCGCGATCGAAGACCAGCAGCCTGTCGAGCGCCCGCACTGTCGAAAGCCGGTGCGCGATGACCAGCGTGGTGCGGCCGACCATCAGCCGCTCCATCGCCTGCTGGATCAGCACCTCCGATTCCGAATCGAGGCTCGATGTCGCCTCGTCGAGGATCAGGATGCGCGCATCGGCAAGGAAGGCGCGCGCGATCGCCACGCGCTGACGCTCGCCACCCGACAGTTTCACGCCGCGTTCGCCGACCAGTGTACCGTAGCCCTTTGGCAGGTTGGTGATGAAGTCATGCGCACTCGCCAGCTTGGCGGCATGCTCGATCTCCTCCTGCGACGCACTCGGCCTGGCATAGGCGATGTTTTCGGCCAGCGACCGGTGGAACAGGATCGGCTCCTGCTGAACGATGGCGATCTGCCCGCGCAGCGAGGCTTGCGCCACCTGCGAGATGTCCTGACTGTCGACCAGGATTTTCCCCGCGTTCACGTCATAGAGCCGCTGGATAAGCTTGACGAAGGTCGTCTTGCCCGACCCCGAATGGCCGACCAGCCCGACGCGCTCACCCGGCGCGATATCGACCGAAAAGTCGCGGTAAAGCGCGGATCGGTGATGGCCATAGTGAAAGGTGACGTTGTCGAAGCTGATCCGTCCTTCGGTGATCCGGATCGGCTTGGCACCTGGCCGGTCCTCGATGCCGAGCGGTTCGGACTGGAAATCGACCAGCTCTTCCATATCGTTGATGGAGCGCTGCAGGTTGCGGATATGCGTGCCGATGTCCCTGAGATAGCCCTGCAGCACAAAGAGCGAGGTCAGCACGAACGCAACGTCGCCGGCGCTCGCCTGCCCCCACGACCACAGCATCAGCGCCAGGCCGATCACCGCAGCGCGCATGACCAGCAGCAGCACCCCTTGCGTGGTGCCGTTGATGGTGCCGCGCACCCAGGTGCGCCGTGTACGCGCACGCCATTTGGCGACGACCTTGGCCAGGCGGCGTTCTTCGCGCTCCTCGGCGCCAAAGCCCTTGACCACGGCGTTGCAGCTGACCGCGTCGGCCAGCGAGCCGCCGAGGCGGGTATCCCAGGTGTTGGCGAGCCTTGCCGCCGGCGCGACATAGCCAAGTGACAGCAGCGCCGTCACCGTGATGAACAGCACCGAACCGGCAGCAACGACCGCACCCATCAACGGCCAGAACCAGCCGAGCAGCAACGTCGACCCGACCAGCATGACGACCGACGGCAGCAGTGCGATGAGGATGGTGTCGTTGAGCAGGTCGAGCGCCCACATGCCGCGCGTCACCTTGCGGACGGTCGAGCCGGCAAAGCTGTTGGCATGCCAATCGGTGGAAAAGCGCTGAACGCGATGGAAAGCATCGGCGGCGATGTCGGCCATCATCTTCAAGGTCAGCTCGACGATGCCCATGAACGCCAGGTTGCGCAACACGACGCCGGCCAGCGCCAGCGCCATCAACATCGAGAACGCCGTCAGCGCGGCATTCCAGGCAATCGCGTCGGCGGCGGCGCTGCTGGCGACGGCGTCGACCAGCCGGCCGGAATAGAGCGGCGTCAGCACATCGGCCAGCGTCGACAGCAGGAAGCTGGCCATGATGAGCGAAAGCCGCCACGGCTGGCGCCGCCAATGGGTAAGCGTGAAGCCAAGAACGCTGCGAAAGGCGCTCGCGCGCAAATCGATCTTGAAACGAGCCATGATGTCATTCGGGCACAAACGAGCCCGATCCCAGTAGGTCGAAAATTGAAGAAGCCGCGCAAGGGCCAATGATTGCCCGGAAGCGGAGTGGCATATTTGGCGTATCGCCCATAACCGGGCGGCGATCGGCATCGGCATAAGCCTGTGCTCGATCCGGCATCGGCACGAAGGGCAAACCTTCGCGGAGCGCCGGATGAGACCTAGGCTTCGCGGCCTCGCATTACCATGTGAAATACTGCCATTCGGACCTCCCGCAAGACAATTGCGGAGCGGTTCTTATAGAGACGCTCCGATGCACCGCCAAGACGGGCTGACGCCAAAAGCGTATCTGGTCCAACCACTGCGATTATTTTGCAACAATGGCGGGCAAGCCGCGCCTCATTCAGGAACGCGATCCAAGCGCATGTAGCGGCCATCGGTCGATGGCTTGAACCCGAGCTTTTCATACATGCCATGGGCATCGCTGGTCGACAGGCTCCAATGGAAAACGGTCCTGACCTCCGGATGATCGATCAGGGCCTGGACGAGCCGGCTTCCTATGCCCTGCCCGCGATTCTCCGGCCAGATGATGATATCGGCGAGATAGGCGAATACGGTGCGGTCGGTGATCGCCCGGCCGAAGCCGACTTGCCTGCCATCGACATAGGCGCCGACGCAAAGCGAGTTGGCAAAGGCGCGGCGATGGACTTCGTCAGTGCGTCCGGCGCCCCAATAGCTTGCCATCAACAGGTCCGATGTCGCACGGAAATCGATCCGTGACATGTCGAAGCTGATCTCACAATCGGGCATGGTTGTCTCCGGCCGCGCCGCGTGCGCTTTCGGTACCTAGCTGCGATCCCTGAAACGATTGGTGATGGGGTAGCGGCGGTCGCGGCCAAAATTCTTTTTCGTGATCTTCACGCCTGGCGCCGCCTGCCGTCGCTTGTATTCTGCGATGTAGAGCAGGTGCTCGATGCGCGTCACCGTCGCCCGGTCATGGCCGCGCGCTACGATGTCGTCGACACCCATCTCATTCTCGACCAGGCATTCGAGGATATCGTCCAGCACCGGATAGGGCGGCAGCGAATCCTGATCGGTCTGGTTCTCGCGCAATTCCGCCGACGGTGCCTTGTCGATGATGTTCTTCGGGATCACCTCGCCCGAGGGGCCCAGCGCACCCGGCGGCACGTGGCTGTTGCGCCAGCGCGACAGCGCGTAGACCTGCATCTTGTAGAGGTCCTTGATCGGATTGAAGCCGCCATTCATGTCGCCATAGAGCGTGGCATAACCGACCGACATCTCGCTCTTGTTGCCGGTGGTGACGACCATTGAGCCGAACTTGTTGGAGATCGCCATCAGGATGGTGCCGCGTGCGCGGCTCTGCAAATTCTCCTCGGTGATACCTTCCTTGGTGCCTTCGAACATCTGCGTCAGCGCGTGCAGGAAGCCCTCGACCGGCTCGAAGATGGGCACGATGTCATAGCGGCAGCCGAGAGCGCGGGCGCAATCCTCGGCATCTTTGAGCGAATCCTTCGAGGTATAGCGGTAGGGCATCATCACCGCGCGCAGCCGTTCCTCGCCGAGCGCATCGACGGCCAGCGCCGCGCAGATCGCCGAATCGATGCCGCCGGACAGACCAAGCACGACGTTCTTGAAGCCGTTCTTGTTGACGTAGTCGCGCAGGCCCAGCATGCAGGCGCGATAGTCAGCCTCCTCCCGGTCCGGGATTTTCGACATCGGCCCTTCCGAGCAGACCCAGTGATCGCCTTGTCTCTTCCAGGTGGTGACGTCGACCGCTTCCTCGAACTGGCTCATCTGGAAGGCAAGCGTCTTGTCGGCGCCAATGGCAAACGAAGCGCCGTCGAAGATCAGCTCGTCCTGGCCGCCGAGCTGGTTGGCATAGATCATCGGCAGCCCGCATTCGATGACCTGGCGGATGACGACCTGGTGGCGGACATCGATCTTGGCGCGATAATAGGGTGAGCCGTTCGGCACCAGCAGGATTTCCGCCCCGCTTTCGGCCAGCGTCTCGCAGATATCGACATCGCCCCAGATGTCCTCGCAGATCGGAATTCCGATGCGCACGCCGCGGAAATTGACCGGCCCCTGGATCTCGGGTCCGGCCTGGAAGACGCGCTTCTCGTCGAACTCGCCGTAGTTCGGCAGATCGAGCTTGTAGCGTTCGGCGATGATCTTGCCGCCGTCGGCGAAGATGATCGAATTGTGCGTGCCGCTCTTGCGCTTCAACGGCGTGCCGATGATGACGCCGGGACCGCCATCCGCGGTGTCGGCGGCAAAGTCCTGTGCCGCCTTTTCGCAGGCTTTCAAAAAGGCCGGCTTCAGCACCAGATCCTCCGGCGGGTAGCCGGCGAGGAAAAGCTCGGTATAGAGCACGAGATCGGCGCCCTGACGTGCGGCATCCGCCCTCGCCTCGCGGGCTTTGGCGAGATTGCCTGATATGTCGCCGACAGTCGGATTGAGCTGGGCGACGGCGATGCGCAGGATGTCGAGCTTCTTGGTCATGCCTGCTGACTTAGCGCGGCAAAATTGCTCGGGCAATGGCGTTCGTTTGGACCAATTCGGAGCAAATGACGAATGTCATTCGTGTCCGGACCGATCGATTCGATCGTGTTGACCGATCGACGAATGCCGATCGTGGCAAGCGACCACGTTTCAGTCGTCGCCCATATATTCGCGCAGCGCTTGCGGCGAATGGTTCTCGCCGATCGACATCGCCAGGATGCGTGAAATATGGCGGCGCGGCAGATGCGTCTCCGCTGCCCATTGATTGATTTGCCTCTGGATCTTGTCCAGGTCCTTCTTCGAAGTCGGGCTTTCGGCGATGTCGAGGCCGGCGTCGCGCAACGCCGCGGCCATATCGCCCGAGATGACGAACGCATCCCACCCCAGCCAGCGCAGGAAATACTGGCCCGTGTTGCCGCCCAGCCGGCTGCCATGCTTGCCGAGCCAGGCCATCAGCCCGACCTGGTCATCATCAGGC
>NZ_RZRA01001650.1:0-475 GCF_003998945.1 Mesorhizobium sp. M7A.F.Ca.CA.003.01.2.1
GGCGTCGCGATCACATCGTCGATGTCCTTGGTGCGCTGCACGGCGGCCTGGTTGGAAAGCTCGCCCATGATCACATAGACATTGGCTTCCTTCTTGCCGGCTTCCTTGAACAGGCGGCAGACTTCCTTGGTCTCGAGCGTGCCGGAATCGGCTTCGTTCGAGGCGACGAAGGCCTGGTTGTCGGGCAGCGTGTCGACGTTGACCGGCTCGCGGTTGACATAGACCAGCGGGATCTTGGCTGCGGCGGCGGCATCCGACATCGCCTGCGTGGCCGAAGTGTCGACCGGGTTGACGATGATGGCGTCGACGCCCGAAGCGGCGAAGTTCTTGATCTGGTCAAGCTGCTTGGCAACGTCGTTCTGCGCGTCCTCGACCTGCAGCTCGACGCCGCTCATACCCTTGGCCTGCTCGATCATGCCGTTGCGCAGCACGGTCAGGAAGTTGTCGTCGAACTTGGCCATCGACACGCCAACCT
>NZ_RZRA01001651.1:0-475 GCF_003998945.1 Mesorhizobium sp. M7A.F.Ca.CA.003.01.2.1
GCTCTACGGTCATGGAGAACGCGATCCGCAACGCCGTGCCCGGGATCGAAGCCGAATGCGGCGGTGCCTGCGCCTGTGCCACCTGTCACGTCTATGTCGACGAAGCCTGGACGGCTGAAGTCGGCGAGCCGGAAGCGATGGAAGAGGACATGCTGGACTTCGCCTACGACGTCCAGCCCAACTCGCGCCTGTCATGCCAGATCAAGGTCCGCGATGCGCTTGACGGCTTGGTCGTGCGGGTGCCTGCCCGCCAGGGATAAGCGCAACCTTTTTGCCAACTGATTTTTCCCGCTGTGGCTTGGCAGCGGGGCGATGGTCATGCAGTGTCCTGCTGTTTCACCACAGCGCCGCGCGTCCTCTTGGACGCGCAACGGACGCTGTAGCACTTTTATTTGCGCATGATCCTTTCCGAAAATCGTTCCGATTTTCGGGGTCATGCGCAGCGAGGCACAGGCATGACCGACATCACCAGGAC
>NZ_RZRA01001652.1:0-472 GCF_003998945.1 Mesorhizobium sp. M7A.F.Ca.CA.003.01.2.1
AATTCATAGTCGCGCTCCATGCCGGTGCCCTCGCCGGCGATAACGCTGGCCGAGCGCGAAAAACGCGAGCCGACATAGTGGCCGAGGAAGCCGTGCGAGGTGGCCAGCACCAGGCCGCCCAGCCCGGCACCGGCGCTGGCGCCGGCCGAATTGGTCACGCCCTTGACGGCAAGCGCTGCCGCTTCCGCCGCCAATGCGGCTTCCTTCAACTGGTCTGCCGACACTTCGGTGGCGTCGAACAGGTCGAGATCGCGCGTCTGTTTGGCGAGCAATGCCGGATCGGCCAGCCCTTGATAGGGATCCTGCGGCGACACTTTCGCCATCGCCACGGCGCGCTCGGCCAGCGTTTTCGGGTCGGACGCCGCTGTCGCCGAGACACTCGCCACGCGGCCGCCGACGAAAACGCGCAGCGCCACATCCTCGCTTTCGGAAGCTTCGGTAGCCTCGACCTTGCCGAGACGCACCGACACAC
>NZ_RZRA01001653.1:0-471 GCF_003998945.1 Mesorhizobium sp. M7A.F.Ca.CA.003.01.2.1
GTACAGCGTTGCCGATACGCCCGCTTCTGTCGAGCCGGTTGCCTCCGATGACGAATTCGACGATGCGGTGGCAATGTCGCTTGAAGACGAGCTGATGCTCGACGACCATTCGGCGGCGGAACAGTCATTCATGGCCGCCGATCCCGTCGAGCATGCCATGCCGGAGCAGGCGGCGGCGCTTGACGGCCAGGCAATCTCCGACGAGAGCTTTGCTGGCCTCGACGATGCCATGGCCGATGTCGACATGGATTTCGACGTTCGCGCGGATGAGCCGATCGCCTTCGACGAGCCGGAAGCGCATGAAGTGCTTGCCGATGCTGCGGACTCAACAAGCGAGATTTCCAACCCTGAAGGCCTGTCGGACGATGCCTTCGACCTGAACTTTGAAGATTCGTTCGCCGAAACGGTCGAAGAGCCGGTCGCCGAAGTTGCTGCCGCTACGATCCAGCCGGCGGCGCCAGAAGCCAATGT
>NZ_RZRA01001654.1:0-471 GCF_003998945.1 Mesorhizobium sp. M7A.F.Ca.CA.003.01.2.1
GCAACCGGTCCGGCATCGTCGAGAAACACGACCTGCCCCTGGCCCAGCGCAACCGGGTCGACGCGCAGGAAGGCGGCGGTCTTCAGCAGGTTCTCGGTCTTGGGCAGATTGCGGCCGGTTTCCCAGTTGCCGACGGCGGCGACATCGGTGTCGTTGTGTTCGGCGATGTGGCGCATGACCAGGCCGCGCTGCTTGCGCGCCTTGCGGATCGCCGCTCCGACCTTGATCGACAGTTCCGTTTTTGCCATGGCGCCCATGTGAGGGATGAAAGCCGCTCTCGTCTATGAAAGAATGGCTTGCATCTATTTTCGAGTTATGCTTATATCCGGTCATGCAAAACCTGTCCAGCTTTGATGGCGCCGAGTCGCCGGCCTCACGCGAGGCGCGCCCGGCGGTCATAACCGCCCATTCCCTTTCATCCCGGCCGTCCTCCTCCCCGGCCCGGATGAAGCCCGAGGCCCAGTGCCTGAC
>NZ_RZRA01001655.1:0-470 GCF_003998945.1 Mesorhizobium sp. M7A.F.Ca.CA.003.01.2.1
GCACGCAGCGGCGTCTCGTCGATATCGGCCGGCAGCACGCGGTCCGGCTCGATCCCGGCCTGCTGCAAGAGCTCGATTCGGCGCGGCGAACCCGAGGCAAGCACCAGCTTCTGCAAAATGCTCATCGCGGACCAGTCGGGCTTTGCTTACTTGAAACGATAGGTGATGCGGCCCTTGGTCAGGTCGTATGGCGTCATCTCGACCAGAACCTTGTCGCCGGTCAGCACGCGGATGCGGTTCTTGCGCATGCGGCCGGCCGTATGGGCGATGATTTCGTGTTCGTTTTCGAGCTTTACCCGGAACATCGCGTTCGGCAACAATTCCGTCACGACACCCGGAAACTCGAGGACTTCTTCCTTCGGCATTCGATACCTTTGCTTGGATGGTAGTTCCAGCACCCTGGCCGGAATTTCGGCGGAACCTATATGATAATCGTCCGCTTGTGAACACGCTTAATCCGTCGCGTTTTT
>NZ_RZRA01001656.1:0-470 GCF_003998945.1 Mesorhizobium sp. M7A.F.Ca.CA.003.01.2.1
GTGAAGGACTACATCCTGGCAAACATCGGAACGGGCCGGTGGGGCAAAGATCGCAAGCTGCCGTCCGAGAATGAGTTGGTCGCTTCACTCGGCGTCTCGCGGATGACGGTTCACCGGGCGCTCAGAGAATTGACCTCGGCCGGGTTTCTGATCCGCCTGCAAGGTGTGGGAACCTTCATCGCGCCACCGCGGCCACAGTCGACGCTGATCGAGATCAACAACATCGCAGCCGAGATCGTCGAGCGCGGCAACAGACATCGTTCCGAAGTCCTCGTCCTCGAAACCATCATGCCGACAAAAGAGCTGGCGCTGTCGTTCGAATTTCCAAAGCGCGTCTCGATCTATCATTCCGTCGTCGTCAATTTCGAGAACGATCTGCCGGTGCAACTCGAAGAGCGCTTCGTCAATCCGAGCCTTATCCCCGACTATGACAAGCAGGATTTTTCGAAGACGGCGACCTATGACTACCT
>NZ_RZRA01001657.1:0-468 GCF_003998945.1 Mesorhizobium sp. M7A.F.Ca.CA.003.01.2.1
ATGCCTCGATCAGCGGCTATGGCGAAGACGGACCATGGGTCAAGAGACCCGGCCAAGACCTGCTGGCGCAGGCGCGCTCCGGCGTGATGTGGCTGAACGGCGATGAGGACCAAGGGCCGGTGCCGTTCGGTCTTGCCATCGGCGACATGCTGGCCGGTGCCGCCTGCGCGCAGGGCATTCTGGCCGCACTCGTGCGGCGCGGCATCACCGGCCAGGGCAGCCATATCGAAACCAGTCTCCTGGAAGCGCTGGTCGATTTCCAGTTCGAGGTGCTGACGACGCATCTCAATGACGGCCGCCGGCTGCCCAGGCGCTCCAGCTTCCGCAGCGCGCATGCCTATCTGTCGGCGCCTTACGGTGTTTACCCGGCCAAGGACGGATACCTCGCCATCGCCATGACGCCGATTCCCAAGCTGGCCGATCTCCTGTCGCTCAGCGAACTCGCACCCTATCGCGACAAGCCTGCGT
>NZ_RZRA01001658.1:0-467 GCF_003998945.1 Mesorhizobium sp. M7A.F.Ca.CA.003.01.2.1
TCATTAAATTATTGTTCACGCAAGCCGGATGGCCTGCCGCGCACCTTCGTGTTCAGGCTTTGACCGTATATATTACAGGTCCGTCAGGAACTTGGCGAAGGTCATGGAGCCTTCGGGCCAAGGGCCGAATCCTGAATCCTCGCTGAGATGCCCGGTCTCGCCGGCGTCGATGAACAGCGAGCCCCAGGCCCCGGCAATGTCCTCGGCGACATCGAAGGCGCAGAACGGGTCGTTGCGGCTGGCGATCACGATCGAAGGAAAAGGCAGCGGTTCGCGCGGGTAGGGGCCGAAGGTCATCAGGTGCCTTGGCTTGATCTTTGGATTGGCGACATCGGGCGGCGCCACGAAAAAGGCCCCGGCGACCGGCTTGCGGAATTGCGGAATGGCTTGCACTGCGGCGGCGACGCCAAGTGAGTGCGCGACCAGGACGACCGGCCGCTCGGCCTCGTTGACCGCCTTGGCGACGC
>NZ_RZRA01001659.1:0-466 GCF_003998945.1 Mesorhizobium sp. M7A.F.Ca.CA.003.01.2.1
CTCATCAACCGCCGCGACATCGCCGAGGAGATGAAGTCGCTCGACCAGGAAGGCCGCGCAGCCCTTCGCCGGCTTGGCGTGCGCTTCGGCGCCTACCATGTCTTCGTGCCGGCGCTGATCAAGCCGGCGCCTGCCGGGCTGGTGACGCTGCTGTGGGCGCTGAAGAACGACGGCAAGGACAAGCCAGGTTTTGGCGACGTGGTCCATGCGCTCGCCTCGGGTCGCACCTCGGTGGTCATCGACCCCGCCTTCGACAAGACCTTCTACAAGCTTGCCGGCTACCGCAATCTCGGCCGTCGCGCCGTGCGCATCGACATCCTGGAACGGCTGGCGGATCTGATCCGCCCGGCGACCAACTGGAAGCCCGGCCTCGGCCAGCGCCCGGACGGCGCCTATGACGGCCAGTCCTTCATGGTGACGCCGCCGATGATGTCGATCCTCGGCGCCACCGCGGACGACATGGAAG
>NZ_RZRA01000165.1:0-7444 GCF_003998945.1 Mesorhizobium sp. M7A.F.Ca.CA.003.01.2.1
GCGCGTAATAGACGGCGATGTCGAGCTTGGTCGGGCCGGTCTTGCCGAACAGCCGGCGCGTCGGGTTGGTCACCCAGATGGTGGCAAGGTCAGCCTCGGCGATCAGCCGCTTGCGTGTCGAGGATACCGGCGTCGACAGGCCGACATCCCTCAAACCGCGGAAGACGCCGTGGCGCAGTGCGTTGTCCGCTGTGCGGTTGGCGTAGTGGATGCGCGCCGACAGCAGCGGCCGCACCCAGTTCATCTCGCGCATGATCTCGCGCGGAACGCCCTCGGGCGCGCTGGCGCCTTCCCGCAGCGGCTCCAGCCTGGCGAGCAATTCACCGGCTGTGGCGGCATCGAAACCGGTGCCGACCTTGCCGCGATAATGCAATTCACCGCCCTCGAACTCTGCCATTCCGAGCGCCGCCAGCCCTTCGGCCGCATCGGAGATGGTGAAGCCGGCGATGACGAAGTCGTCCGACAGCAGCGCCTTGGTCTTGGTCCAGCTTTTGCTTCGGCCGCTCTGATAGATGGCCGTGGCGCGCTTGGAGACGACACCCTCCAGCCCCAGTTCCGACGCCTGGTCGTAGAGCCCCTGCCCCGAGCCCTCGACATGGTCGGAGAACTGGATGGCGGAATTGGCGCCGAGGCCCGACAGCATCTGCGCGAGCAGCGCCTTGCGCCGGACCAGCGGCGCCTTGGTCAGGTCCCAGCCGTCGAGATGGAGAAGATCGAAGGCGTAGAAATGGAGCTTGCTGCCGGCGCCCTCGGCCAGCGCATCCTGCAGCAGCGCGAAACGGCTGATGCCCCGGGCGTCGAGCACCACGATCTCGCCATCGATGATGGCGTCGCAGCACGGCAGTTTGGCGAACGCATGCGGCAGGTCGCCATAACGCTTCGTCCAGTCGATGCCGCCACGGGTGATCAGCTTGACCGCGCCCTCAGTGAGATGCGCCATGGTGCGGTAGCCGTCGAATTTGATCTCGTGCAGCCAGACTTGTTTGGTGTCTTCGCCATCGGGCGGTTTTGGCACCTGCGTCGCCAGCTGCGGCTCGATACGGGCAAGCATGGGGGCCTTGAAGGCGCCCGGCAGCGTGCCGGGCTTCAGCGATCCCTGTCTGGGCGCGGGTTTGGCGGCGGGCTTTGCCGGCGCCGCCAGCTCCTCGATGCGCAATCCGGATTTGACGCTCTCCGGCCGGGCCGTGAGGATGTCAAGCGCAGTGTCGGCCGCGAGGTCGCGCTCTTTGAACAGCAGCCAGTTCTTCTTGTTTTCGTCCTCGCCGGGTTTCGGCTTCAGCCGGGTCAGCATCCAGCCGCCATTGAGCTTGGCGCCGGCCAGCCGGAACTTGAAGGCGCCGGTGCGCAAGCTCTTTTCGACATCGTCCATCGGCGCCCAGCTGCCGGTGTCCCAGACGATCATCGGCCCGCCGCCATACTCGCCTTCGGGAATGACACCCTCGAAGTCGATATATTCGAGCGGATGATCCTCGGTCTCGACCGCCAGCCTTTTGTCGGCCGGATTGAGCGAAGGCCCGCGCGGCACCGCCCAGCTCTTCAAGACATCGCCGACCTGCAGTCGCAGATCATAATGGTCTGCGGTGGCGTGGTGCTTGTGCACGACGAAGCGGTTGCCGTCGCTGCTGACGAGCCCGCCAACCGGTTCCGGCGTCTTGGCGAATTCGCGTTTGGCGCGATAGGCTTTGAGCTTTGGTGGAGTTGTCATCGCAAAGATCGAAGCACGGCGGCCAGGAACAAGCCAGTCACGCTCTCAATCGTCAGCGGCCGGCGTCAACTCGAGCTCCGCCGGCGACAGCCCTTGCTGCAACTGGCTCAGCCGGAATTCGTCGACCCAATAGGCCTCGCCATCGACCAGAACCCGGGCTTGGTAGGTGCCCTCCGAAAAACGCTGCTCGGTGATGTAGACCTTGTGACGATCGAGCGCTTTGCGCACCGCGGCGCGTTTGGAATTCTGACCTGTGACGGGACTGAACATGACACTGCCCTCGGTCGCCCTGACACGCAACGCGGCCGCTGTCGGCGGCCTTGCGACTGGCTCCAAGGATGCCGGAGACGAGGTGTCCTGTCAATTTCGTGGCAGTGCAGGTTGCAGTCCGGTTAAATTTTGCAGTCTTTTGAAGATGCTCGGGTCTCGGCCTGAATCACGATGTGAAGCGCGCGAAGACGAAGCCGCGCGTGATCGTGCCTGTTGCCGCCAGCCTACGAAGCGGCCGGCATACCCGAATGAGTGGATTTTCGGACTTCCCCGATGAGATCGAGTGTCGCTGCCGCGACCTCGGCAACCTGAAGCCGCTGCACACAATAGACCCCACCGGGGTTGTTTTCTTTACAAACACCTGGAGCGATGCATGGACAGGGCATGACCGGCTGGAGCGTCCGGTTCGGGACACCGAACGGGCCCCATTGCTCAGGCGACGTCAGGCCGTACAACCCCACCGCTGGAGTTCCGACAGATGCCGCGATGTGCATCGGGCCGCTCTCATTGCCTAGAAAGATTGATGCTTCGGCCAACAATGCCGTCAGGACTTCAAGCGAGGCCTTTCCGACGACACTGGCGACCGGCGACGCCGCCACTTCAAGGATCCTTTGCGCGGCAAGCCCCTCATCCGGCCCACCAACGAGCAGAGATCGCAACCCGGTTCTGGCGTATACCTCGTCGATGACCGCAGCAAAATGTTGCGGCGGCCAACAACGCCCTTCGAACCTGGCGCCGGCATGCACGGCCACATATGACTTCTTTGCCAAAGCGTTTTCCGCAAGAATCCTGGCACACTCTTCCTGGGCGGTCCCGTTCGGCTGCAGCCGAGGCGTTGGGTCCTGACAATCCAACCCAAGCGCGTGGAGTGGAGACAGGTTCCTGTAGAGATAATGGGGGCCGCCCTGTCCGAAAGTCGCGGCGAGAACGTTTGCAAGCTGGATTTCCCAGAACTTCATCGGATGCTCGGAAGGATCGAAGCCGACGCGAAGTGGAGCGCCGATCAAACGATGCATTATCCGCGAGGTTTTTGAATCGGTAAGGTCGATGCTAAGATCGAATTTTCGACGCCGCAGATCAGAGATGACGCCACGATAGTCGCTCAAACGCTTGAGCAGAGTCCTTCCTCTGCCGCGGGATTCAAAGCCAACGGCAACATCGGCGATCCCTTGCGCGACGATGAACTGCTTGAGTCCCGGCGCACAAAGCATGGTTACCGATGCTTGTGGATAAGAAAGACGCAGGTTGCGAACCAAAGCAGATGTCAGAACGACATCTCCAATGTACTTCGTTTGAATAATGAGGATGGAACGAATCCCATCTCCTAAACTTGCATTCATCGAGGTGATCTGCCGAAAACGCCAATTTGAGAAATTCTGCCGACGACACTCATTTCTGAACGTCAAGCGCGCTTTCAAATATAGAGCCAACCAACCCTGTCAACAACCTTGCCGGCCTTGGTGCCTCTTTGCATCGGTCGTCGGCAGGACCGGCAAACGCTCGTCCTCAGTCCTTCAATCGCCGCAAGCGGCGCGTCAGGCCCTGAACGGCTTTGAGCAGCCGGGGGCGCGACCGCGTCATGCCTTCGACCCGGCTGCGCAACAGAATGGCTGCGTTCGCAGCCCTGCCCCGCACCGTCACCGGTTCGCAGATCTCGGCCAAAACCGAACTCGCGGCACCAATATGTTGCTTGTAGCCCTGGCCGCCGACCGACAGGTCGAAATAGTCGAAGCCCCGCTCGCATCCCCACATCATCAGCTTGCCCATCGTCGTCAGGCCGGGTGAGACATTGGCGACCGCGTTCTGGTCGATGCCCAGCAGGAGGGCGTGAAGTGTGCCTTTTCTGACCAGCACATAGATGGAGGCGAGCCAGGCTTCACCGACGCGTAGACCGAAGAGCCGCACAGATCCATTGGACAGGCCTTGCAGCGCCGCGGCGCGGTAGAAATCGACGACCGGGACCTGCGTCAGGAGGTCGAAACGCCCAAGCTCACGAAAACGCTTCAGCCGCAATTCCAGCAGCACATCCAGGAGCTCCTCGGTCAGATCAGGCGTGTCGGCCTCGACCAGAGCGAGGCCACCAAGCTGTTCGAAGCCGCGGCAATGCTTGCGGAAGGCCTTGGCAAAGGACGGCTTGCAGATCCGCTTGATGAGCGTCTCCGGGTCGCCGTGCAGGACGAGGCCGGAGGTGACCTGGATGGAGTCGCGCGCCACCGAAAGCAGTGCCAGCGGATTGACGAGGCCGTGGATCTGCTGCGGGATCCCCGCGATATGGATGCGATCCGCCGGTGGCAGAACGGCACGGACCGCCGCCCACATGGCGTCGGCACTCTGCCTGGTCCACGCTCTCCCATCCGCCAGCAGCGGCACCGAGTAGTCGCACACGCGGCAGCTCAGCCATTCGATGACGTGGTGGCCGAGGGCCCGGCGCCGCATCAGCGGCAGCAGCATGGCCGGCGCGCCGGTCATGGCGTCACTCACCTCGATGACGACCAGGTCCGCGTCCTTGGGCATCAGCCGTGCGGCGATTCCTTCGACCCAGGCATAGTGCTGATGGGCAGTGCAGACGCCGTGCGCCTCAAGCAGCAGCCATAGCAGCCTTACGGTATCGAAACTGGTGTGCAGCCGAGCCGTGAAGTGCGCGGTTGCATCAGCGTTGGCGACAGTCGGGGAAAACCGCCCACCGGGCAAATCCCTTATCGGAGTCGTTCGCGCCGCGTAGCTTGCCACATGCTTCTCCCGTCATTCCGATCCCCCACGCAGGCGCCGCAAGTCCCGCATCAGTCCCTGGAGCCTCTTCAGCAGCCGAGGTTTGGAGCGCACGAACACCTCGGTCCGGTTGCGGACCTCGATGGCTGCGCTCACGGCGCTGCCTCGCACCGTAATCCCGTGGCAAAGCTCGCGCAGGCCCGAACCCACGGCACCCATATGTTCCTTGTAACTCTGGTTGCCGACCGACAGGTCGAAATAATCGAAACCGCGGCCGCGCGCCCAGCTCATCAACTTGCCCATGATCAGAAGTCCCGGCGAGACATTGGGCACCGCGCCCTGATCGATTGAGATCAGCAGAGCATGAACGGTGACTTGATGGATCAGCAGGTATTGTACGGCGATCAGAGCTTCACCAACACGCAACCCGAAGAGCCGCACCGACCCATCCGACAGGCCCTCGAGAGCGGCGTTTCGATAGAAGTCGACAGCCGTCGCCTGCGTCAGCAGGTCGAAGCGGCCCAGTTCGCGAAAGCGGCTGAGCCGCATCCGGACCAGGCCGCCGAAGATGACCTCCACCAGGGCCGGCGTGTTGGCTTCGACCAGTTCCACGTCGCCAAGCCGTTCGAGGCGGCGCCAGTCCTTGTTGAAGGCCTTGACGAAGGATGGCCGGCATAGGCGCTTGAGCACGGTTTCCGGGTCGCCGTCGATGGCGAGGCCGAAGCTGGTATGCAGGGAATCGCGCGTGGCTGCGAGCAAGGCCAGAGGGTTGGTGACGCCGCTGATCGATTGCGGAATTCCCGTGATCTGGATGCGGTCCGCCGGCGGCAGCACGGAACGCACCGCAGCCCACGCGGCCTGCGCCGATTGCATCGTCCACGGGCTGGCATCTGCCAGCAGCGGTGCCGAATAGTCGCAAACGCCACAGCTCAGCCATTCGATCACCCGATGGCGGAAGGCCGGCCGCCGTATCAGCGGCACCAGCATTCGCGGCGCGCCCGTCACGGCATCGTTTACCTCCACGATGAGCAGTTCCGCACCTTCCGGCATTAGCCGCGCGACGATCCCCTCGGCCCAGGCATAATTCTGGTGGGCGGTGCACACACCGTCCGCCTGGAGGCGCAGCCAGAGCGGCCTCACCGCTTCCAAGCTGGTGTGGAGCCGCGCCGTGTAGGCATCGATGGCGACGACGGTGGCCGGATGGGAGGACTGGCCATCGGGCGAGCCGGTCACCGCAGCAATTTGCACCGCCTGGACTGCCATGTTTTTTCCTATCGCTTTGCCGTAGCGAACGGCAGCGTCCGCCGCCACGCGCCCAACCGGCTGTCGCGCGCCTCATCGGGATGCTCGATATTCCACATGCGGTGATGCGCGAAATACCACGATGCCACGAGCACGAACATCTCCGAGACGGCGGAACCCAACAACGCCCACGGCGGAGACGCGATTGCCAGCAGGGCCGCGATCAGCGCCAGCCCGACGACCGCGCCGCCCGTGGTGATGAACGCGACGATCCGAAAATCGCCGAGTATCTCAAGCACGATGCGGGGCATGATATAGAGCATGATCGGGACAAAATTCGCGATCACGAAAAGCCCGATGAACCAGGTCGAAGCGTCCTGGAGAGCCTGGGATTTTATCATCGGCAGGACGAACATGATCGCACATCCATAAGCAAGGCCGCCGAGCCCCATGACGAGCGCCCAGATCTTGGCCTGCGTCCAGACACGGCCTGTTTCATTGTTCCGCATCAGCCTGGCGAGATCCGGCTGCGTCATGTTGACGAACGCAAGGCTGATGATGCGCAGCGGAGCAAACAGCACCAGAACCGCCGCCAGCGGTGCGTAGGCGGCTGGCCCGGCAATGCCGGCGACCAGCAGCGCCAGACATTGACCCTGGATGTTGGTGGTGGTCGCGCTGAATGCCGACCAGCGCAGTTGGGGCCAGAGCCTGACATAGCGTCGGCGCGTCGGCATGCGGAAGCTGATGCGAAGCGAGCGCCGAGCCAGGCGGACCAGGACGAAAATGCCGAACACATTTGCGGCTGCAAGTGCATAGAATACGGTCTGCAGCGGGTCTTGGACCAACCAGATCGACAGCCCGGTCAGGACACAGCCGGCGACTGTAAAAGCGCCATCGCTGATGGAGACGACAACCTGCTGGCGCCGTGCGAAGAAAGCCGTGCGCATATGGCTGCGCAACGACCAGGCACCGACGAAGCAGCCGGCGGCAATTCCGCTTGGATCTCCAAGGACATGCATCAGAACAGCCGTGCCGACGGCCATCAGCAACGCCACGATCAGCGCCGCCGTTCCGAACGCCACGTCATAGGTATTGACGCCGGCGCTGTTGGTGCTCTTGCTCATCCAGATGCTGGCGGGAACAGCGGTGAGCGACCTGATATAGGACAGGCCGACCCCGCCCATCACCATGCCGATGGCGAAGAGGCCGTAGCCCTGCGCCGACAGCATGTGCAACAGCATGATGTTGAGGGCGAAATGAAAGCCGCTCTGCATCGCCTCGCCGCCGATCATCAGCACGAGGCGTCGAACCAGATGGCTCGGAAACGCTAACTTCACGGCCGTGTCTCCGCTGCGCGGGCAGCGGGCGCCCTGCCCGGCCGCGCGATGGTCGTCTTCAGCTTTTCGGCGGCGATCGCGGTGATCGCCGCGGCCGCGACCGGCTCGCTGAAGATCGCCTCATAGCGCGCGCGCCCGGCAGCGACAAACCCGCGCCAGGCCTCAGGGGCGAGGATGATCT
>NZ_RZRA01001660.1:0-465 GCF_003998945.1 Mesorhizobium sp. M7A.F.Ca.CA.003.01.2.1
TGCGGTGAACCTGACCGACGGCCTTGACGGCCTGGCGATCGTGCCGATCATGATCGCGGCTGCCTCCTTCGGCGTCATCGCCTATCTCTCCGGCAACGCCGTGTTCGCCGAATATCTGCAGATCCATTTCGTGCCCGGCACCGGTGAACTCGCGGTCGTGCTCGGTGCGGTCATCGGCGCTGGCCTCGGCTTCCTCTGGTTCAACGCGCCGCCGGCGGCTATCTTCATGGGCGACACCGGCTCGCTGGCCATGGGCGGCCTGATCGGCACGGTCGCCGTCGCCACCAAGCACGAGATCGTGCTGGTCATCGTGGGCGGATTGTTCGTCGTCGAAATCCTGTCGGTCATCATTCAGGTCGGCTATTTCAAGATGACCGGCAAGCGGGTGTTCCTGATGGCGCCGATCCACCATCATTTCGAAAAGCTCGGCTGGACCGAAAGCCAGGTGGTGATCCGCTTCTGGAT
>NZ_RZRA01001661.1:0-464 GCF_003998945.1 Mesorhizobium sp. M7A.F.Ca.CA.003.01.2.1
CTCTATTGCCGAGCGGCAATCGCTGCAGCAGCACCGACCATGAAGCCGGCCGCCGTGCGGTTCAGCGCCTTGAGCGCGCGGGGCGATTTCAGAAACCAGCGCGCCTTGGCCGCCAGCGCCAGATACGGCACCAGCACCACCAACAGGACGACAACGGTCAGCGCGACGAGGATGCCGTAATCCGCCAGCGTGATGGTTTTCAGGTCGACGATGGTCGGCGTGATCGCGAGATAGAAGATCATCGTCTTCGGATTGCCGAGGGTAACGGTCAGGCCGGCGGCAAAGCTCGACAGCAAGCCGCCCTTGCCTTTTCCGGCCTCGACGGTCTCGGGCGTGATGCCGCTGTTCCAGAAGCGCCAGCCGAGAAAGGCGAGATAGGCGACGCCGAGCCATTTGATGGCCAGGAAAACCATGCCGAAGGATTGTGCGACGAAGGCGAGGCCAAGCACCACGGCGGTCAGATA
>NZ_RZRA01001662.1:0-463 GCF_003998945.1 Mesorhizobium sp. M7A.F.Ca.CA.003.01.2.1
GGAGTAGTGCAGGGCTAGACCTCGAAGAGGTGCCTTTCACAAATTGAACCCTTGCCGCATCAGCCATCCTTCGTCGCACCGACCCAGTCGGCGGCCACTTCGGCAAACAGCCAGTCGCGGAACGCCTTGATCTTTTTCTGGCGCAGCGCGCCGTCACGGTAGACGACGTAGTAGCGCGAGGCGGATTTCAGCGCGAGATCGAAGGGACGAACCAGCCGCCCCGCAGCGAGGTCGGCCGAGACCAGCGCGCTTCGGCCGAGCAACACGCCTTCGCCATGCACCGCGGCTTCGACGGCGAAGGTGGCGGAATCGAAGCGCACGCCGCGCTTGGGATCGATGCCGTCCACGCCGGCCTGTTGCAGCCATGTTGCCCAGTCGATGCGAAAGGCGTCGTGGATCAGCTTGTGATGCCGGAGATCCCCGGGCTGGCGCAGCGGATGTTCGCCTTGCAGCAGTTCCGGGC
>NZ_RZRA01001663.1:0-463 GCF_003998945.1 Mesorhizobium sp. M7A.F.Ca.CA.003.01.2.1
CGATGGGCGAGGGGTTCACCTGGGAAACCCAGGATCTGAAGCGCGACATCGCTGCCGCCGAAGCCGCCTGGGCCAAGGTGCTCGAACTGATGGCCGATCCGTCGATCAGCCTGCTGGTGCTCGACGAATTGAACATTGCGCTGCGCTACGACTATCTCGATCTCGACAGAGTGGTTGGCGCGCTAAAAGCGCGGCGCGAGGGCCTGCATGTCGTTGTCACCGGCCGCAACGCCAAGCCGGCGCTGGTCGAGGCCGCAGACCTCGTCACCGAAATGAGCGTGACCAAGCATCATTTTTCCGCCGGCGTGAAAGCGCAGCAGGGGATCGAGTTCTGAGTGTTCCTCAACCTCCCCAGACGGGGGAGGGTGAGGTTAGGTCACAACGATGACAACGACCGAAACCAACCCGAACAGAGCGATCAGCAGATAGTCGACGACGTCTTCATGGGCGAAGGTGGGCGGCG
>NZ_RZRA01001664.1:0-463 GCF_003998945.1 Mesorhizobium sp. M7A.F.Ca.CA.003.01.2.1
GCCCAGCGCTGTCTGACCCAGCCGGCGATTTCGCGGCGACGGCGGAATGCCCAAAGCGCCATCAGCAGCAACCCGTCGAAGACGCACGTCTTCGCCACCATGCCGGGGATGATCGCCGGATCGATGCCGAGCATCTGACCGTAGAGCCGGAAGAAGAAGTCGTGCATCTGTCGGCTGAGCATCGCGTAGCCGAAATTGATGTCATTGGCCGACAGATAGAACCAGCCCCAGAAAATCGCCATCGGCGCCGCCCAGCATCCGAAGATGTAGCGCATCAGCGGCCTCCCCTGGGATTGGAGCCGGTTTTGGACACCGTTCGGCCTGATATGAGTGAAAGCAGCGAATTGTGGGCTGCGGCTTTTGCCATGCCGTGCGCGACGGCATGGATCTCGCCTTCGCCCGAAGCCGCTGCCGCAACCACGGACCGCCGTTCGGCAAGCATGGCGACATAGGATGCCAGAAG
>NZ_RZRA01001665.1:0-460 GCF_003998945.1 Mesorhizobium sp. M7A.F.Ca.CA.003.01.2.1
GCCGGCTGCCTCGGCAACCATATGCGCCAACCGCACCGGCAGAGCGAGCTTGCGCATCGCTGCACCCGCTTCCGTCAGGCGCCCCGTCTCGTCGATGGCATCCAGCGCGCGCAGTAGCCCCCTTGCCTCATTGAGGGCCGGAACAGGTGGCGGATCGAGAAAAGCAAGCGCTGACGGATCGGCAACGCCGAAGGCAGCACAATCGAGCAGCAGTCCGGACAGATCGGCCTCAAGGATTTCCGGCGGCGTGAAAGCGGGAAGTGCAGCCGTTTGCTCGGCCCGCCACAGCCGGATGGCGACGCCTGGCTGCGTGCGCCCGGCACGGCCGGCGCGCTGGTCGGCGGAAGCCTTGCTGACACGCACGGTCTCCAGTCGGGTCAAGCCACTGGCCGGCTCATAGCGCGGCAGCCGCGACAGGCCGGAATCGATGACGACGCGCACGCCGTCGATGGTGATCGAG
>NZ_RZRA01001666.1:0-459 GCF_003998945.1 Mesorhizobium sp. M7A.F.Ca.CA.003.01.2.1
TCTTCCGCTTTGCCCCAAGCGGCTTCGACCGCAGTAATTGCCGCAGTCGGCAACTCCGTCGAGAAGGCAATGTAGTTATCTAAGGCCAATCCAGTATCGCTGGCTTCCAGCAAATCCAGCAACCCACGCGGCGTCTGCGGAATCCCCTCAATCACATAGCCCTGCTCCTTCAGGTCATGCAGCATGGCGAGCACGCTGGACGGCACGTCGAGGCCGACGGCATAGCCGGTTCGACCAGGAGCGCTAGGGTAATCCGGGATTAGGATGGCCAGCTTGCGCCCGGCGCGGGGTGTCTCCTGCAACTTGATGAAGGCCGCGACGCGGTCAGCGACCTGCGCCACGCGATCCGGTTCCGGCCGGTTGGCGAAGGCGCGGTGGCCGAGTGCGGGATCGGTCTCGGTCTCGCCCTTGAAGGAAATGGCGCCGGCGAGGACGCGGCCGTCGAGTTCGGGCAGCACG
>NZ_RZRA01001667.1:0-459 GCF_003998945.1 Mesorhizobium sp. M7A.F.Ca.CA.003.01.2.1
TCTCCGGGTCGATTGTCGCGCTGAGTTCGATGATACGGGCGAGCGGAAAGTGCTGGGCCAGCACCTTGCCGCCTGAGTTCGAGGCACCGCCCGCCAGCCAGGCGTTGCCGAGCCGGTGGCTGTAGATGCCGAAGCGCGGCGCCGAAATCGGCCGGTCGGACAGGATCTTGATGGTCAGCGAGGATCCCAGCGCAGTGACCCCGTCGCCGATCGCGGCGGCACCGGTCGCCAGGAACGAGGCGCAGCCATCCGTGGTGCCGGCGACGACGGCCACATCGCGCGGCAAGCCGAACAGTTCCCCGGCTTCCGCGGTGAGGGCGCCCGTGACCTCGCCCGGCACGATCACGCGCGGCAGCAACTCCATGCGCATTCCGGTCGCCGCGATCCATTCCGGCCAGCGGCGGGCCTCGACATCATAACCTGTCTTCAGGGCATTGTTCTCGTCGCTGACGTCGAAGC
>NZ_RZRA01001668.1:0-457 GCF_003998945.1 Mesorhizobium sp. M7A.F.Ca.CA.003.01.2.1
GTGGAGGACCATGGCGACACTGTCACCGACCAGAAGCAGATCGACATGGTGATAAAGCAGACGGGCGATGGGATAGGTATAGGCGGTCAGGCAAACGATCGGCGCGCCGCCCTTGCGGTGGCGAATCGCCTCGGCGCTGATGCGCATGTCGGTGGTCGGCAATTCCGTGGCCAATCGTCACCTCCTTTGGCCTCAAGCCGGGCTGGATACAAGCATGGGCGCGCAGAGCTTTAGAAACACCGCAAAGGCTTGGCAAGCGTGCATGCAGCCACCGGCAGGATCACAGGCTTGTGTCGGGTTTCAGGAAAGCCATTTGCGCACACGCCGTGGCAAAAGCCTTGCCTTCGGCAAGGCCTGACGCCATAAGCAGGAAACGGGCGCTGCCGGCGCGAGGGTTTTGAGATGAAGACTTTCCTTACGCAGTTTTTCACCTGGTGGAACAGCCAGACGATAGGAA
>NZ_RZRA01001669.1:0-457 GCF_003998945.1 Mesorhizobium sp. M7A.F.Ca.CA.003.01.2.1
TTGCATGACGGCGGCACTCAACCGGGCCAAGCTTACGCCTGCCGACGTCGACTACATCAACGCGCACGGCACCTCGACCATGGCCGACACGATCGAGCTCGGCGCTGTCGAGCGGCTTGTCGGCAATGCCGCATCGAAGATCTCGATGTCGTCGACCAAGTCGTCGATCGGCCATCTGCTTGGGGCGGCCGGTGCCGCCGAAGCGATCTTCTCGATCCTTGCCATCAGGGACAATGTCGCGCCGCCGACCATCAACCTCGACAACCCCGAACGCGAAACCGCGATCGACCTGGTGCCGAACAAGCCGCGCGCCCGCCAGATCGACGTGGCGCTGTCCAATTCGTTCGGCTTTGGCGGGACCAATGCGTCGCTGGTCTTCCAGCGCTACAATGGCTGATCGTCCGGCTGCCGGGCGACGCTTTGGCGTGCCGTCAATTTTGCCATATTCGCCTCTACC
>NZ_RZRA01000166.1:0-7432 GCF_003998945.1 Mesorhizobium sp. M7A.F.Ca.CA.003.01.2.1
ATGCTGAACAGCGAGACATAGGCAAGCCCCATCCACGCACTGACGCCGACGCCGTCGAACGACGGCGGCATGGTCAGCAGCGTCAGCACCAGCATGATCGGCAGCGACAGCACCAGCGCCCAGCAGATCACTTGCCAGCCGCCGAGCCTGCGCGACAGCGCGGCGCCCTCGGCATAGCCGAGGCCGCAAGCGATGATGGCAGCCAGCATCAGACCGTCGCCGACCGGCGAGGCAGTCACGCCCTGCGTCAGCGCAAAGCCCGCGACCAGCGCACTGCCTATGCATGAAAACAACCAGAACGCCGGGCGCGGCCGATCGCCGCCGCGCAGCACGCCGAATATCGCAGTGGCCAGCGGCAGCAGGCCGACGAAGATAATGGAATGGGCCGTGGTGACGTGCTTCAGCGCCAGCGCGGTCAGCAAGGGAAAGCCGACAACCACGCCAAGTGCCACGATCACCAGCGACAGCAGATCGCCGCGCTCCGGGCGTTTCTGCCGAAACAGGAGCAGCAGCGCAAGGCCAAGCAGTCCGGCAATCGCCGCCCGGGCCGAGGTCAGGAATGTCGGATCGAATTCCCTGACCGCCACGCGCGTCGCCGGCAGCGAGCCGCTGAAGATCAACACGCCGATGAATCCATTCATCCAGCCACTCGCGGTCTTGTCCATCGTATGCTCCGTTTGTCGGCTCCGTATCGCGCGGAGCCGGTAGTATCGCCAGAGACAATGCGGTACAATTATGCAAAACTGTCATAGTCAGCAGAGCAGTACGGATGGACAAGCAGACTACAGGAAGCGAGAGCGGCGGTACGCTGGTCGAAGGCGTCATGGCGACGATCCGCCAGCGGATCGCGGCGCGCAGCCTGACGCCGGGAGCGCAATTGCCGTCGATCCGCGCCTTTGCCAAATCCATGCGAGTGTCCAAATCCACCGTGGTCGAAGCCTATGAGCGGCTCGCCGCCGAAAGCGCGATCCGCTCGCGGCCGGGCTCCGGCTTCTATGCCGCCGGATCGCTGGCGCCGCTGTCGCTGGCCGAAATCGGCCCCCGCCTCGACCGCGCCGTCGATCCGCTCTGGATCTCGCGACAGTCCCTGGAGGCCGGCGATGGCATGCTGAAGCCCGGCTGTGGCTGGCTGCCCGCTTCATGGATGCCACAGGCAGGGCTGCGCCGGGCGCTGCGCACGGTGGCGCGTGCCGACGATGTCGCACTGGCCGATTACGGCACGCCGCTCGGCCTGCCACCGCTGCGGCAATTGCTGGCGCGGCGCATGGCCGGGCATGGCATCGAGGCCTCGCCCGAGCAGATCATGCTGACGGAATCAGGTACGCAGGCCATCGACCTCCTGTGCCGGTTCCTGATCGAGCCCGGCGACACCGTGCTGGTCGACGACCCCTGCTACTTCAACTTCCACGCCCTGTTGCGCGCTCACCGGGCCAAGGTCGTCAGCGTTCCCTACACGCCGTCGGGGCCGGATATCGATCTGTTCGCGCAGGCGTTGGCCGAGCATCGGCCACGCCTCTACATCACCAATTCCGGCATCCACAATCCGACCGGCGCGGTGCTGTCGCCAGTCACCGCGCACCGGCTGCTGAAACTCGCCGACCAATCGCAATTGACCATCGTCGAGGACGACATCTTCGCCGATTTCGAACATGCGCCCGCCCCCAGGCTGGCGGCGTTCGATGGCCTCAACCGCGTTGTCCATATCGGCAGCTTCTCCAAGACGCTGTCGGCATCGGTTCGCTGCGGCTTCATCGCCGCACCGCGCGACTGGATCGAGCCCCTGACCGACCTCAAAATCGCCACGACCTTCGGCGGCGGGCGGCTCGCGGCCGAACTGGTGCTGACGTTGCTGAAGGACGGCAGCTACCGCAAGCACATGGATTTGCTGCGCGCGAAGCTTGCGCGCGCCATGGGCGAGACGGCCGCCCACCTGAAAGCGATCGGCATCACGCCGTGGATCGACCAGCCGGCTGGCCTCTTCCTGTGGTGCAGTCTGCCGGACGGCGTCGATGCGGCCGAAGTCGCCCGCCGCTCTCTGGCCGACAACATCGTGCTGGCGCCCGGCAACGCATTCAGCCTGTCCGGAACGGCTGGCCGTTTCCTGCGCTTCAACGTTGCCCAATGCGCGGACGAGCGGATTTTCAGGGTGCTCGAGGCGGCGATGGCGCGTTGACGCGCATCAAGCTGATCCTGTTGCCTGGGCAACCTTCGGCTGCTAGGGAAACGCG
This sequence comes from Mesorhizobium sp. M7A.F.Ca.CA.003.01.2.1, assembly GCF_003998945.1. Classification (NCBI taxonomy): domain Bacteria; kingdom Pseudomonadati; phylum Pseudomonadota; class Alphaproteobacteria; order Hyphomicrobiales; family Phyllobacteriaceae; genus Mesorhizobium; species Mesorhizobium sp. M7A.F.Ca.CA.003.01.2.1. The sequence goes on from NZ_RZRA01000166.1 coordinate 2,229, forward strand.
AGCGCACTCGAGAGAATGTCTGCGCCGTCATTTTCCGGGATAGCGTTTATGGGAACCAGCAAGTCAGCAGACAAGTAGGCCGCAACAGCACTTCGTTGTTGCGGCGGCCCGTCATTTCCCATCTTCATTGAGAACGGCAGATCGCCGCCAAATGTAGCCATTTGAGCGGATGTTCAATCATGCCTTTTCCAAAAAACCCGACATGGACCACTTCCCTGCCAGCAGCCATGGTGCTGATGGCGCCCTTCGACATCCTGGCCTCGCTGGCCATGGACATCTACCTCCCGATTGTCCCGGCGATGCCGGGGATCCTCGAGACATCGCCTGATGTCATCCAGCTGACGCTGAGCCTCTACATGATCTGTCTTGGGCTCGGCCAAGTCGTCTTCGGCCCGATTTCCGACAGGATCGGCAGGCGCCCGGTGCTGATCGGTGGCGCGCTTTTGTTTTCAGGCGCTTCCTTTCTGCTCGCCAGCACCTCACTGGCCGCTGTCTTCGTCGTCCTGCGCGTCATGCAGTCCATTGGTGCGTCCGCCATTCTCGTTGCAACCTTCGCAACGGTTCGCGACGTCTATGCGCAAAGACCCGAAAGTGCCGTCATTTACGGCCTGTTCAGCTCGATGTTGGCTTTCGTGCCGGCGTTGGGGCCGGTTGCCGGTGCGTTGATTGCCGACAATTTCGGCTGGCGGGCGATCTTCCTGACGCTCGGAGTCCTGGCCACGGCAGCTACCCTCAACGCATGGCCGAAATGGCACGAAACCCGCCCCTCGAATGGCGATACCAGGCGAATGGCGCTTCGACCCATTCTCTCCAGTCTTGCCTTCTGGACCTACACGCTTGCATTCAGTGCCGCCATGGGCGCCTTCTTCGTGTTCTTTTCGACTGCGCCACGGGTGCTCATGGATCGCGCCGGCTTTTCACAGTTCGGCTTCAGTCTAGCCTTCGCCACCGCGGCGCTGGTGATGATCGTCACCACCCGTTTCGCCAGAAGGTTCATTGCAAGCTGGGGCATCGCCGGCAGTGCCATCAGGGGCATGGCGATGCTGCTGTTCGGCGCGGCGCTATTGGCAGTGGGGCAACTGTTCGCACAGCCCTCCTTCGCGACATTTATCTTGCCGATGTGGGTCGTTGCCGTGGGTATCGTCTTCATTGTCTCAGTCACCGCAAACGGTGCACTCGAGGCGTTTGGCGATGTCGCGGGAACCGCAGTCGCACTCTACTTCTGCATCCAGAGCCTTGTCGTCGGCATCTTCGGCACGTTGTTCGTCGTCCTGCTCGGCGGAGACACGGCGTGGCCGCTGGTCGCCTACTGTTCGGTCATGGCGACGCTCACACTAAGCGCACTGAGGCATTTGCAGAAACGCCAAACCGAATAGACTGGACAGATGAGAAGCCTGGGCGGTTGGCGCAGGCTTCTCATCGTTGTCAGCGCGACGCCGCACACACCTCCCGCACACAGTCGCGCAACCAGCGTTGCGCCGGATCGGCATCGAGGCGCGGATGCCAGAGCATGGAGATAGTGACTTCCGCGGTGGCAACCGGCAGGGGAAAACTGCGCATGCCGGCGCGTGCGCCCTCGGTATGCCGCTCCGGAACGCTGGCGATCAGGTCTGATGTGCGGGCCATGGCAAGGGCTGCCGAGAAACCGGAAACCATGCACACGACGGTCCGCCGCAGCCCGAGCCGGTTCAAAGCCTCGTCGATCGGCCCTTTCTCGCGGCCACGCCGTGAAACGCTGATGTGTCGGCCTGCGGCATAGCGCTCAGGCGTCACCGCGCCCTCGGTCAAGGGATGGCCCGTTCGCACGGCGCCGATGAAGCGGTCGCGAAGCAGCGCCTGGATGCGCACCTCCGGGCCGGTCTCGCCAGCGACGCCTATGTCCAGATCGATCGCCGCGTCGCGCAGCGACATGACGTCCCGGTCGGACTTCGGTGCAAAGCGCAGCCGCACGCCGGGCGCATCGGCCTGGATACGGGCAACGAGACGAGGTGCGAACTCTTCGACGAAGCTCTCATTGGTGCGCAGCGTGAAGACCCTGTCCAGGTTCGGGAGATCGAGCAAGGTGGCAGGGCGCAGGATCGCCTCCGCATCCTGGACGACAGGGCCTACCTGCTGTCGCAGTTCTTCCGCACGCGGCGTAGCCACAAGGCCTCGACCGGCGCGAACCAGCAGCGGATCGCCCGTCGCCTGGCGCAGTCGCGCCAGCGTGCGGCTCATCGCCGAAGGGCTGAGGCGTAGGCGGCTGGCGGCGCGCGCCACGCTGCCTTCGGTCAGCAGGACGTCGAGAGCGAACAGTAAGTTGAGATCGGGTGATGTCATCGGCAGATCATGACATGATATGGCGCCAAACGCACGAATAAGATGCAAATGCTGCGCCTTCCGCCACATTGGCCAAGGAACTAGATCTCCAGCAGTTCCGGTTGTGGGACTGATGGAAGGAGATCGCCGTGGCAATCGCTGAGCAAAATCCGGACGCGCTGACATCGGCGCCACCACGGATGCAATCCGCCGGCTGGGCGTTGGCAAGCCTGTCGCTCGCCACACTGCTGTCGTCGCTGGGAACCAGCATTGCCAGCGTCGGGCTGCCGTCGCTGATGCAGAATTTCGGCGCGACGTTCCAGGCCGTGCAATGGGTTGTTCTGGCCTATCTCCTCGCCATCACCACACTGATCGTCAGCGCCGGCCGGCTGGCCGACATGTTCGGGCGCCGACCGTTGCTGCTTGGGGGCATCGCGCTGTTCACGTCCGCATCGGTGCTCTGCGGCCTGGCGCCGACACTCTGGCTGCTGATTGCCGCACGCGCCGTGCAGGGACTTGGCGCAGCGCTGATGATGGCGCTGACGCTGGCCTTCGTCGCCGAAACCGTGACCAAAGACAGAATCGGCGGCGCCATGGGCCTGCTCGGCGCCATGTCCGCGATCGGCACGACACTTGGCCCCTCGCTCGGCGGCCTTTTGATCACCGGCTTCGGCTGGCGGGCGATCTTCCTCGTCAATGTCCCGCTGGGAGTGCTCACCTTCGCTCTTGCCTGGCGTGCCCTGCCGGCACGCAATAAAACCGCGCGGCTCGACCGAGGCACGTTCGATGTCGTGGGCACCGCCCTGCTGGCCCTGACGTTGGCCGCCTATGCGCTGGCGATGACGCTGGGCAGAGGCAATTTCGGCACGCTCAACATCGGCCTGCTGATCGCCGCAGGCACCGGCGTTTTTCTTTTCGCCGCCGCGCAGGCGAGAGTGAAAAACCCCTTGATCCGGCTTGCCAGCTTCCGCGATCTCCAGCTGAGTGCCAGTCTCGCCATGAGCCTCGTCGTCGCCACGGTGATGATGGCGACGCTGGTTGTGGCTCCGTTCTACCTGTCGCGCGGGCTCGGGCTGGATGCTGCAATGGTGGGTGTGGTGCTGTCGACCGGCCCGCTCGTCTCGACCTTGTCGGCGCTGGTGGCCGGACGCCTGACCGACCGCTTCGGCGCTCATAGGATGATGGTCGCAGGCCTGCTCAGCCTCACGACAGGCACGTTCCTGCTGTCGCTCGCCGTGACCAGATTCGGCATTGCCGGCTATGTCGTTGCGATCACCGTCACCTGCATCGGCTACGCGCTGTTCCAGACGTCGAACAATGCAGCCGTCATGACCGGCGTTGACGCGGGTCAGCGCGGCGTCGTCTCCGGTCTGCTCAACCTTTCGCGCAATCTCGGGCTCATCACCGGCGCCTCGTTGATGGGCGCCATATTCGCCGTCGCATCGGCCGAAGGGCACGAAGGCATTGGTCTTCTGAGTTCCGAGGCCGCCGCCCGGGGAATGCAGGTCACCTTTCAGACGGCGACGGTGCTGGCGCTGGCTGCGCTGTTCCTCGCACTGCTCTCGGCCCGCGCCACAGGCCGCGCAGAATCCAGGGCTTCGTGACGCGCACACCGCTCAGAGAGTAGAATTCCAAACAGGCTCAGGCACCTGCCCGCTTGCGGCGTTCATAGAGCATGACCAGCGTTTCCGCCGTCAAGGCAGGCTTTTCCTCGCCTTCGATCTCGACCGTGTTGGCCGCCTTCATCAGATACTGGCCCGGGCCCCTGTCCTCCATGGACAGCAGCGTGATGCGCAGTCTGATGCGGGCGCCGACCCTGACCGGCGCCAGGAAGCGTACTTTGTCGAAGCCATAATTGAAGGCGGCCTGCGTATTCTCGGGCACGATGCCCATGCCGAGCGCCAGCGCGCCGATGATCGACAGCGTCAGATAGCCATGCGCGATCGTCGTGCGGAACGGGCTTTGCCGCCGCGCCCTTTCAGGGTCGACATGAATCCATTGATGGTCGCCGGTGCATTCAGCGAACTGATCGATGCGGTTCTGGTCGACCGTCGTCCACTCCGACACGCCGAGTTCCAGCCCGGCCATCGTCCTCAACTGCTCGTAGGTAGGCGGCGTTTTAGGCCGTATTTCGTTCATTCCTGGTTTCCCGATCGCTTCCAGAGCCTCCGGACCACGAACTGACGGCCTCTGTCAATTCGCTCTACACGAATCCGTTCCGTCGATTTCGGCCGCAATCGTGCCACGCCGCCGGCGCAGTCGCAGGCCAACTCGGGCTTTCCGGTCTTCAGGGCGGCCGGCAGCCATGAACCGGTCCCGGCCACATCCGCTACTTCTTCTCGTAGCCGGCGCGGATTTCCTCCATCGCCTCCTTGATGCGGGTGCGCAGGATGTCGACCGATTCGGCACCGGATTTCTTGACCAGTTCAGCCACTTCGCCGGCATTTTTCAACGCGGCCTCGAAGGACTTTCTGGCAAACTCCGTCTGTTTGGCCATCAGTTCCTGCGGATTGCCCGGCGCCCTGTAGCTTTGCGCCATATCGGTGACCTCGCGCAGCGTATCCTGCAGCATCTCGCGCTGCCGGGACAACAGCGAGGTGGCGCCGGCGGCACCGGCTCGTGCCGATTTCTCCAGCGCTTCGAGGTTCTTGCGATGATGGGCGAGGATCGCCTCGACATCGACATTCGGCACCTTCAGGTCGCGGCCGAACCTGCCGAACATGTCCATGAAGGAATCGGATTCCGGTTGTTTTGCCATGCTTGTTTGCTCCCCTTTGCCGCGGATGCGGGCACCCTCGGATGGAGAATAACACTCGCGTGCCGTGAGTCCATTCGGACGCGGAGGAATGAGCGCCAGTCTGGCCGCGCATCAATTCACGAGGAACAGCCGCTCGGCCACATAGAGC
>NZ_RZRA01001670.1:0-456 GCF_003998945.1 Mesorhizobium sp. M7A.F.Ca.CA.003.01.2.1
GGATTCGTCAAGGAAGCCGGCCTCGGTCGATGTTGAATAGAACCGGCTGATGGCATTGAGGGTTGCCGAACCGAACTCGATCCAGGCGCGATGCCGGGCGCGGGCATAGGGATCGGCCGGGTGGAGGGGATTGGCCTGCGTCTCTTCGAGGAATTCCAGGATGACGGCCGATTCGAAGATCACCGTTTCCTCGCCATTCCGCTGCACGCGCAGCAGCGGCACTTTGCCGAGCGGCGAGATCGCCTTGAACCAGTCCGGCTTGTTGGCGAGGTCGATATCGACGCGTTCGAACGGCACGCCCTTTTCGGCCAGCGAAATCGCGGCGCGCTGCACATAGGGGCAGAGGTGATGGCTGACGAGAATGAGCTTGTCGGCGCGTTTGCAGATTTCGTGTTTCATCGGATTGGCTTTCCCTGATTAATGCAATTGCATCTATGTAGATGCATATGCATTGAT
>NZ_RZRA01001671.1:0-456 GCF_003998945.1 Mesorhizobium sp. M7A.F.Ca.CA.003.01.2.1
CTGGCCCACCCTTCGATGCGCACTTTTGCCATCGAGGCCGATGGAACCGGAGCCGGCGCCGATGTCCCACAGCAACTCGCCGCGCCGCGGCGCCAGCGCCGACAGGGTAATCGCGCGGATTTCGCGCTTGGTGATCTGGCCGTCATGGTCGAACAGGTGATCGGCAAGGCCTGATGTGAGCGGCAGCACGCGCGCGTCCGGACCGGATTCAACTTCGACCGCCAGCACGTTGAGCGGATTGAGGTTTTCGAGGTCGAAGGCATCGGCGCGGACCGAGCGCTGGGTCTCGCTTGGCCCACCCAACGCCTCCAGGATCGTCAGCCGCGATGCGCCGAAGTCGAGTTCCGCGAGCAGGCGGGCAATCGCCGCGGGGGCTTCTGCATCCGAGGTCAGCGCCAGGATGCGCGCGCCTGGCTGCAGCAGTGGCCGGATCAGGTCGAGCGGCCGGCCGTGCAG
>NZ_RZRA01001672.1:0-455 GCF_003998945.1 Mesorhizobium sp. M7A.F.Ca.CA.003.01.2.1
TGCGGGAACGTCGGCGGCGCGAGCGATTCCCGGCCCTCATGGCAGCGTCCGCGGCAGGGCTGCACGGAAGGCAGTCGCCGGGCGGGCGAATGACAGACGAATCCCTTTGCACCGCCATGCCCTAGCCGAGACTCCGTTCGAGCATCTTCAGATCACGCCGACCGGCGCGAAAAGTATCGCCGGTTTCGATCGCTGTCACGATCACTTCAGCCGGGCTGAACAGCAACGGGTCGATGGCATAGAAATCGCCCTTGAACCGCGTGAATATCTCGGCGAAGGGTTGGCCGTAGTCCCGTGAGGCGCTGCTGGGAAGTTTTTCCGCGAGTTTGCCAGCCTCCTTCGCCGATCCTTTGACGAAGAGCTGGACGCTGCCGCCATAGATGATGGCATCGTTGGTTCGGCCCATAGCGGTCAGGAAATCCGGATGGGGGGCGGGGATCGGCGCCGTTCCGATG
>NZ_RZRA01001673.1:0-454 GCF_003998945.1 Mesorhizobium sp. M7A.F.Ca.CA.003.01.2.1
CGCCGATCTTGCCAACCCGCCGCGCAACAGCCAGCTCTCGGGTCCGGTCGCCGCTCTGGTCCTCGACGGTGATCTGGACGGTCTTTCCGCCCATATCGCCAGCGGCATGGAAGAGGCCGGCCTGTCGGCGTCCGCCGGACGCGCGCCGTCCGACATTGCCCGGCGGCTGATCGAGAAAGCCGAATTGCGCAGCGTTCGGCTGTCGAGCGAGGCGTTTTCCGCGCTGAAGGATTTTCTGGCGATCGACGTTCCGCTAGATCGCGCGGCCCAGGCGCTGGAGACCTTCGCCGCCGACGCCGGTCTGTCACTCGATGTCGCGCTGGAAAAGTTCGCAGCCCGCGCCAAGGCGATCGAAGCGCATGGCTTGCCGGCCGATAAAATCCGCTACGACGCCGCGTTCGGCCGCCCGCTCGACTACTACACCGGCCTGGTTTTCGAAATCGCGGCCGACAAT
>NZ_RZRA01001674.1:0-454 GCF_003998945.1 Mesorhizobium sp. M7A.F.Ca.CA.003.01.2.1
GCTCAGCATCCGCGCTTCGCTGCGCACGCGCTGGCGCTCGTCGACAAACGCCGCCTGGATCGAAATCGCCGTCCCCGGCAGTCCGTCGGCGCGGCAGGCCGAACAGACGATACGGCCCGACAGAGCGGACAGCGGCGTATTCCCCGTCACCCCGAACCGCTTCAGCTGATCGGGTCGCCACCACCTGTTGCGGCCACAATCGGCGCACTCGACCGAGATCGAGGCGACATGCGCGATCGTTGGTTCCTTGCCCGGCAATGCCATCGCCCCTGCCTCGTCTTTGTTCCTGATTTGTTCGCATATTCCTGTGTTTTACGCCGGGAGTCGAGTCGCAGTTTTCAAACTTTCCCAGAAGTTTTTCTTCTAGCATAATTTGAGTTATGCTTTCATAAATGTATGAAAATGTGAGTCGGGTACGAACCTGCCCACTGCATCAGACCCGGGAGCGATAATG
>NZ_RZRA01001675.1:0-453 GCF_003998945.1 Mesorhizobium sp. M7A.F.Ca.CA.003.01.2.1
GTACAAGCTGAATGTCCCGCCGCCGAGCTTCTGCCGAGAAACGTATAACGCTCTCCACACAGCGATCGAGCCGAGGATCCCCACCGAGGTACTGAAAGCCAACCTCAAATTTCATTGGGATTTTCGGGGGAAGACTGTCATTTGGAAGGACGAATAGCCCGAGGATGATCTTCCCCATCTACGTTGGCGTTCTTATGGCGCTGCTGTCAGCATCCGCCATTGGCGGTGGCGGCAAGGCGATCTTGTTGGGATGGCCGCCTCGCTGACAATGGCCGGGATGGGCACTCGCCGGCTGGCTAGGTTCTTAGCAGGCCATAGCCGGCTGTCTGGTGGAGATCGTCTTTCAGGGCTTTGATCGTCTGTGAAAGGTCGCGAACCTTGTCCATCAGCGTCTGAATGGTCGCCCCGATGGGCTGGATCTTAACGCCTCAATCGTCGCGAGAAGCTCAAGGT
>NZ_RZRA01001676.1:0-450 GCF_003998945.1 Mesorhizobium sp. M7A.F.Ca.CA.003.01.2.1
GCCGATCTCGGCGCCACGGCCAACGATGCCATATTTGTTGGTCTCGCTGGGTTCGCAACGCTCGACGGCGATTACGTTGCCGCCCGTGCGCTCATAAAGCTCGACGGTTTCGGCGAGGCATCCGCGACCGCCGAAGGACACCATGTCCGGCAGCAGCAAGGCGAAGGGCTCGTTGCCGATAACCTCGCGCGCGCACCAGACGGCATGGCCGAGGCCTTGCGGGGATTGCTGGCGGATGAAGCTGGTGGCGCCGGCCACAGGCAGCATGCTTTCGAGCGCCTCCAGCTGGGTCTTCTTGCCGGTCTGCTCCAGGGTGCCGATCAATTCCGGATGCAGGTCGAAATAGTCCTCGATCACCGCCTTGTTGCGACCGGTCACGAAGACGATGTGTTCGATGCCCGCCTCGAAGGCCTCGTCCACCGCATATTGGACGACGGGCCTGTCGACGAC
>NZ_RZRA01001677.1:0-448 GCF_003998945.1 Mesorhizobium sp. M7A.F.Ca.CA.003.01.2.1
CAGTAGGGCAGTAGGGCAGTAGGGTGGCATTTCGTGAGCGCGACTTTCCGCGCACATACTGCCCTACTGCCTTACTCCCCTATTCCCTTATCTACCTGCTCCGCCGCCGCTCCGATGCCGGCTGGAATGCCACGCGGGCGTGGTACTTGCAGTAGGGACCGGTTTCGGCGGCATCGTTGCCGCAGAAATGGAAGTCCTCTGAAAGCGGATCGCCGTTCGGCCATTTGCAGGTCCGCTCGGTCAGCTCGACCAGCTGCAGATGCCGCGAGATCGGCAGCACGACATTTTCGACCGGGCGGATGTAATGGCGTGCCACGGGTTCGGCGTCGAACTGCGTCTGCAAAGCGGTCGCGCCGACCGATGTCGTGACATGGCGTGCCGTGGTTGCGGCGCGTGATACCGATTTCTGGACAGTCGATCCTTGCGCTGCCTTCTTCTGGCGTGTTGG
>NZ_RZRA01001678.1:0-448 GCF_003998945.1 Mesorhizobium sp. M7A.F.Ca.CA.003.01.2.1
ACCTTGACGAAGGGGCGTTTCGTCGCCTTGTCTGCCACCAGCTCAACGGCGCCGATAAGACCGGTGCCCCGCGCTTCGCCGACAAGCGGGTGATCGGCAAATGAGCGGATGCCGGCCTGGAACGACGTCTCGAGGCGGGCCGCGTTTCCGATCAGGTCCCGCTCCTCGAAGATGGCCAGGTTTTCGAGACCCACTGCCGTCGCGACCGGATGACCTGACGCCGTGAAGCCGTGGCCGAAATTGCCGATCGTGGCGGTGTTGTCGGCGATCGCCTGATAGATCGCATCGGAGAAAATGACGGCGGCAAGCGGCATATAAGACGACGTGATTTGCTTGGAGACCGTCATGATATCAGGCGTGAAGCCGTATTTCTGAGCGCCGAAGGGCGTACCAAGCCGCCCGAAACCACAGATCACCTCGTCCGCTATCAGAATGATATCATTTGCCC
>NZ_RZRA01001679.1:0-447 GCF_003998945.1 Mesorhizobium sp. M7A.F.Ca.CA.003.01.2.1
GCCGAGGCGGAAGCACCGGTCGAGACGCCGGCCACGGCGTCCGACGAAGCAGCGGCTGTCGAGAAGGCACCGAAGGCCCGCCCGTCGCGACGCAAGCCGGCGGCGGTGAATGCGCCGGTCGAGCCGGTGGTGTCTTCGACTGTAGCGGAAGAACCCGCGGCCAAGGCCGAGGACAAGACCGACGACAAGACCGACGACAAGCCGAAACGCGGCGGATGGTGGCAGCGGAAGGGCTTTTTCTAAGCCTTTCAGCCACCTGAGCTAGTTTGTTGACAAAAAATCCCGCGCCGTCTCGAAGACGGTGCGGGATTTTCTTATCTGGCGCTATTCCGGATCGCGAAAGGCTAAAACGCTTCCTTGATTTTTATGCATGTCGTTGTCCCAAAACCGCTCCGCACCTTTTGGGCGACATGCATCACGGCGCGAAGATCGACCAGTTCATCATCC
>NZ_RZRA01000167.1:0-7412 GCF_003998945.1 Mesorhizobium sp. M7A.F.Ca.CA.003.01.2.1
CCTTACATCGCCGACCTCAAGCCGGGCGGCAAATATGTCGCCAAGGACATGTTCGAGGCCGGCGGCATTCCGCTGCTGATGAAGACCCTGCTCGACCACGGCTATCTGCATGGCGACTGCATGACGGTGACTGGCCGCACTTTGGCCGAAAACATGCAGCACGTTGTCTGGAATGAGCATCAGGATGTGGTCCGCCCGGCCAACAGACCCATTACCCAAACCGGCGGTGTCGTGGGCTTGAAGGGAAACCTGGCCCCCGAAGGCGCGATCGTGAAGGTCGCGGGCATGGCGGAGTTGAAATTCTCCGGGCCGGCACGCTGCTTCGATTCAGAAGAGGAATGTTTCGAGGCGGTGACGCATCGCAACTACAGGGAAGGCGAGGTTCTCGTCATTCGCTACGAAGGACCGCGCGGCGGCCCCGGCATGCGCGAGATGCTGTCGACGACGGCAGCACTCTACGGCCAGGGCATGGGCGGCAAGGTGGCTCTGATCACCGACGGGCGCTTCTCGGGCGCGACGCGCGGTTTCTGCATCGGCCATGTCGGCCCCGAAGCAGCCGTGGGTGGCCCGATCGGACTGCTCAGGGATGGTGACGTGATCTCGATCGACGCGGTGAACGGCACGATCGACGTGGCGTTGTCCGATAGCGAACTGGCGGCGAGGGCAAAGACATGGAAGGCGCGCGCGACCGATTATCAGTCGGGCGCGATATGGAAATATGCACAGACGGTGGGGCCAGCGCGCGATGGCGCGGTGACCCATCCGGGCGGTGCGAAAGAAACACACTGTTATGCGGACATCTGAGTTGTTGAGGTCATCTGTCTTTTCGGCACTGGTCGTGGCCGCCACGTTTGGCGCGACCTTTGGCGCCGTCGGCCAGGCCATGGCCTTCGACGACAAGGTGTTCGACGACAAGACCGGGGTGAAGCCGCAATCGAGCCCCTGGGCGGTCTTCCAGTTCGGCTTCTCCGCCTACAAGAACGGCCACAAGGAGCAGGCTGCCGAGGCCTACAAATACGCCGCCGAAAACGGCCAGATCGGCGCCACCTGGAAGCTTGCCCGCATGTATGCCGAGGGCGACGGCGTGGCGCGCGACGACTATGAGGCGTTCAAGTTCTTCTCCGAGATCGTCGACCAGGATGTCGAGCCCGGCTCGCCCGAGGAAAGCTATGTCTCCGATGCGCTGGTGGCGCTTGGCGACTATTTGCGCACGGGCATTCCCGGCAGCCCGGTCACCGAGAACGAGGTGGCGGCCCAGGAATACTACATGCGCGCGGCTGCCAACTACCGCAACCCGAACGCACAGTTCGAGATGGGGCAGATGTTCCTGAAGGGCGAGGGCGGGGTGAAGGCCAGCGTCAAGCAGGCCGGGCGCTGGTTCCAACTCGCCGCCGAGAAAGGCCATGCCGGCGCCCAGGCGACGCTGGGCCATCTGTTGTTCCAGAGCGGCAAGATCGTTCGCGGCCTGGCGATGATGACGGCAGCGCTCGAACGCGCTTCGCCCGCTGACCAGCCCTGGATCCGCGGCATGCAGGAAGAGGCATTTGCCACCGCCGGCGAGGCCGACCGCCGCACCGCGATCTCGCTGGCCGATGATATCCTCACCAAGGGCAACAACGCGGACCAGTAGTTTTGCTGGCGGCTGAACTGCCGATCTCCCCCACGAAGCGGGAGATTGGCTCAGTTCGCGATCGGCTCCGTCGGCACCATGCTGGGCGCCGGCGTCGAGATCGGCGTGACATGGGGGTGTGGCGCCAGCGTGTTTTCCGGGCAGCTATCCCCGATCTTCGTCCACGAGGTGTTGTTGAGCACCATATCGCAGCGGGCCAGATGGCTCTGCTCGGCCACCGTCAGGCAGGCGACCTGACCGATCTGGTAGGATTTTCCATTGGCCAGGCATTCCTGGTCGGCAAATGCCGTACCAGGAACGGCCATGGCAAATGCCAGGCCAATGGGACAAAGATGAAATCGTGCGCTCATGGAACCCCAGCCGCCATGCTGGTCTGCAATGAACGGCGCGAAATGTGGCGATATGAGGGTTCAGCGCAGACGGGCCCGGCGAGGGTTCTCTCAAGCCGGCTGAAGCGCGAGATCGATCGCCACCGGGACATGGTCGGATGGTTTTTCCCAAGCGCGCACATGCTTTTCGATAGAGGCCGATGAGAATCGGTTGGCGGCTTCCGGCGACAAAAGCAGGTGGTCGATACGGATGCCGTTGTTCTTCTGCCAGGCGCCGGCCTGATAGTCCCAGAACGTATAGGTGTCGCGCGCGTCGGTGACCGCGCGCACCGCCTCGGTGAAACCAAGATTGAGCAGCCGACGGAAGGCCTGTCGCGTCTGCGGCTGGAACAGGGCGTCGCCCAGCCAATTCTCCGGAAACCGCGCGTCGATCGGCTCGGGAATGACGTTGTAGTCGCCGGCGAGCACCAGAGCCTCCTCAAGTCTCAGCCGTTCTTCGGCCCAGCGCTCAAGCCGCGCCATCCAGGACAGCTTGTAAGGAAACTTCTTCTCGTCATCGATCGGATTGCCGTTCGGCAGATAGAGCGAGGCGACACGCAAGGCGCCCTTGTCGGTTGAGAAAACGCCTTCGATGAAACGCGCCTGTTCATCGGCATCGTCGCCGGGCAGGCCCCTGATCACCTCGTCGAAGCGCAGCTTCGACAACAGCGCGACGCCGTTGAAACCCTTTTGGCCATGGGTTTCGACATTGTAGCCAAGCGCCTCGATCTCGGCGCGCGGGAACTGCTCGTCGACCGTCTTGATCTCCTGCAGGCAGACGATGTCGGGTGCGCTCTCGGTCAGCCAATGGGTGAGGTTGCCGATGCGGGCGCGGACACCGTTGATGTTCCAGGTGACGATTTTCATGGCGGTCTCGTGCTGTTCAGTTGGGCTCTTGCGGCGGATGGCGTTCGACGAGGCCGATCGTATTGCCAGCCGGGTCCTTTAGGAAGGCCATCCATTCGCTTTCCCCCGCTGGACCGAACTGGCCGTCCGTGTCGCGATGGACAAGCGTTGGCGGCGCGGTGAAAGGCACGCCGGCGGCAGCAGCCGAGGCATGGAACTGATCAAGGCCCGATATGTCGAGATAGACGGTTCCGGCCGGTACGCCGTCGGTGAACAGCAGCCTGATTTCTCCGGCCATGATGAAGGCGATGCCCGGCGGATCGAAGCGTGCATGGACAGCCATGCCCAGCACGTCGCGCCAGAAAGCCAGCGTCACGTCGAGGTCACGGCCAGCCGACAGCGCGATCTGACGGACCGCACCGATGGCAGGCATTCTATATGGAGAAACTCGTGCCGCAGCCGCAGGAGGCGACGGCGTTCGGATTGCGGATCTGGAACGACTGGCCCATCAGATCGTCGACGAAATCGATCACAGATCCGCCCATATAGACCAGCGACAAATCGTCGATCAGCACCGTGGCTCCGTCCTTCTCGATGGCTACGTCGTCGTCGTTGCGCGTATCGACCAGATCGAACTTGTAGGAAAAGCCCGAGCAGCCGCCGCCTTCGACCGAAACGCGCAGCGCCGTCTTGCCGGCTTCGTTCGAGACAATCCTGGCGATCCGCTTGGCGGCGGCCTCGGTCATATCGACTTTCATGGCAGTCTTGGCATCAGCGCCCATGGGCGTCACCTTGCTTTCGGTTTCACATGATAGGTATGAAGCGCGAGGGGCCAAGTCAACCTGGCTAAGTCAAACGCGGCAGCATCAGCCATGACCAGTGAGTTGGGCGACATCGGATTCGGCTATCGGCCACGCGCCGCCTATGCCTGCGATCCGGCAAACTCGCGCGGGCGGCTGTTCGACGAGGTGGAGAGCCCGACCCGCACGCCATTCCAGCGGGACCGTGACCGCATCATCCATTCGACGGCCTTCCGGCGGCTGAAGCACAAGACGCAGGTCTTCATCGCCCATGAAGGCGACCACTATCGCACCCGGCTGACCCATTCGATCGAAGTGGCGCAGATAGCGCGCGCCCTGGCACGGGCGCTGCGCGGCGACGAGGATCTGGCCGAGGCGGTGGCGCTGGTGCATGATTTCGGCCACACGCCCTTCGGCCACACCGGCGAGGACGCGCTCAACGAGAAGATGGCCGTCTGGGGCGGCTTCGACCACAACGCACAATCGCTGCGCATCGTGACAAGGCTGGAGGCGCGCTACGCCGAGTTCGACGGGCTCAACCTGACCTGGGAAACGCTGGAAGGCCTGGTCAAGCACAATGGGCCGCTGACGGATGCCAACGGCAAGGGTCTGAAAGGGCCGGTGCCACAGGCGATCCGTGATTATTCGCAACTGCACGATCTCGAACTCGACCGGTTCGCCGGCATCGAGGCGCAATGCGCGGCGATCGCCGACGATATCGCCTACAACACGCATGACATCGACGACGGGTTGAGGGCAGGGCTCTTGACGCTGGACATGCTGGAGACGGTTTCGCTGCCGGGAACGATCCTGAAAGGCGTGCGCGAACGCTATCCTTCCCTCGATGCCGTGCGCACCGGCCACGAACTGATGCGGCGGCAGATAACGGCCATGGTCGAGGACGTGATCAGGTCGACGACCGCCAATCTCGATCGCATCAGGCCGCCGAGCGCCGATGCAGTGAGGGCAGCTGGCGAGACGATGGTGGTTTTCTCGGCCGAAATGGCTGCCCTGGAGAAGGAACTGAAGGCCTTTCTGTACAAGCACCTCTACCGGCACGCCGAGGTTATGAGGGTGCGCGCGGATGCCGAGCAGATCGTCAAGGATCTGTTCGACGCCTATTTCGCCGATCCGCGCGCCATGCCGGATGGCTGGCGCGAGGGGCTGGATCGGGCCGATGATCGCATCAAGGCGCGCAGCGTCGCCGACTTCCTGGCGGGTATGACCGACACCTACGCGCTCAAGGAACACCGGCGTTTGTTTGACCATACGCCTGAATTGGGCTAGGGCGGGCTCGATTTTGCCGGCCAACGAGCCGGATTCGCTGCAAAGCCGCCAGAGCCAGACCCCAGAGTCACACAAATGAACATCTTCGCCGATTTCACCGCGCGAATCATAAAAGCCGTCGAAGCGCTTGATCTGAAAGACAAAGACGGCATTTCGCCTGACCTGTCGCGCATTGCCGTTGAGCCGCCGCGCGACGCCAGCCATGGCGACCTGGCGACCAATGCGGCAATGGTGCTGGCCAAGCCGACCGGCCAGAACCCGCGCGCGCTGGCCGAAAGACTGGCGCAGGCGCTGCGCGACGACAAGGATGTCGCGGCAACAGAGGTGGCCGGCCCCGGTTTCGTCAATCTCAGGCTGAAGGACGGCTTCTGGCAGACACATCTGACCGCACTGCTCGGCGAGGGCCGCAACTATGGCCGCTCGATGGTTGGCGGCGGCAGGAAGACCAATGTCGAATATGTCTCGGCCAATCCGACCGGACCGATGCATGTCGGCCATTGCCGGGGTGCTGTCGTCGGCGATGCACTTGCCAATCTGATGGCCTTCGCCGGTTACGACGTGACCAAAGAATACGTCATCAACGACGCCGGCTCGCAGATCGACGTGCTCGGCCGTTCCGCATTCCTGCGTTACCGCGAAGCGCTGGGTGACGACATCGGCGAGATTCCGAGCGGGCTTTATCCGGGTGATTACCTGGTGCCAGTTGGTCAGGCGCTGGTCGCGGAATTCGGCCGCTCGCTGCTGCAGATGCCCGATGACGAGGCGCTCGCCATCGTCAAGGATCGCACCATCGATGCGATGATGGCGATGATCCGCGAGGACCTGGCGATGCTCAACGTGCATCACGACGTGTTCTTCTCCGAGCGCACGCTGCACGCCGACAATGCCAGGAAGATCCGATCCGCGATCAACGATCTGACGCTGAAGGGCCATATCTACAAGGGCAAGCTGCCGCCGCCCAAGGGCGAGAAACCCGACGATTGGGAGGACCGCGAGCAGACGCTGTTCCGCTCGACCGCGGTCGGCGACGACATGGACCGGGCGCTGGTCAAGTCGGACGGCTCATTCACCTATTTCGCCGCCGACGTTGCCTATCTCAAGGACAAGGTCGATCGCGGCTTCGTCGACCTGATCTATGTGCTCGGCGCCGACCATGGCGGCTACGTCAAGCGGCTGGAAGCCCTGGCGCGGGCGATTGCCGGCGAAGAGGTCAAGCTCACCGTGCTGCTTTGCAATCTGGTCAAGCTGTTTCGCGAGGGCGAACCGGTGCGTATGTCGAAGCGGTCGGGCGATTTCGTGACGCTGCGCGAAGTGGTGGAGGAGGTGGGCCGCGACGCGATCCGCTTCATGATGCTCTATCGCAAGAACGATGCGCCGCTGGATTTCGATTTCGCCAAGGTGACCGAGCAGTCCAAGGACAATCCGGTGTTCTATGTCCAGTACGCCTCGGCGCGCTGTCATTCGGTGTTCCGGCAGGCGAGCGAGCAACTGGGCGAAGCCAATTTCGACCGCAACAGCCTGGCGTCCGCCGCGGCATTGCTGACCGACGAGGGCGAGATCGGCCTGATCCGCAAGCTTGCCGAATACCCGCGGCTGATCGAGTCCGCCGCCCTTGCGCTCGAGCCGCATCGGCTGGCATTTTACCTCTATGATCTGGCTTCCAGCTTCCACGGGCACTGGAACCGTGGCACGGATAATCCGGACTTACGTTTTGTTAAGGTTAACGACCGACAATTGACGCATGCCAGACTAGGGCTGGTGCAGGCTGTTTCGGACGTTTTGACGTCCGGCCTGACGTTGATCGGGGCCGCCGCGCCCACTGAAATGCGTTAGGTTTGACTAAATAACCTGTCACCTTTTGCCCACATTGCGCTGGTAAGGGCCAACCCTACGCGACGTCCATGGCGTCCGAATGAGTGCGAGTTCGGGAACAATAATGGCAGACAGAACCCAGCTGAGAGTAGCCGACAACAACGACATCGCTGAGGATGATCCGTTCGCGGAACTGACCAGGATCATGGGATTCGACCCGCGCCAGCCGGTCAGGCCGCAATCGCCCGCCCAGCCGCAGGCCCCAGCCGCCGATCACGGGCTCGAAGAGGGCGATTTCGATATCGATCTCGAGAAAGAAATGATGGGCGAGTTCGGCGCTGACGACAGCGACGCCGCTCCGGTTGTTCAGGCTCATGAGCCGACTTTCGTGCATGAGCCGGCATTCGAAGCGGCTGACGCCAGCGCGATGGACGACGAGCTTTCGGTGTCGCTCGACGACGATTTCGAACTGGACATGGCTGAGATCGACGACCACGTCGCCGGCGCCAGCCATGCGGTCGCCGCTGAAGCCGTGCCGTCCGTCGAGCCCGCTTTCGCGTCCGACATTGGCGATGCCGTCGCCGGTTCGCTCGAGGACGTGTCCCCCTTCGAGGACGATCAGTCGATGGCGGACGAGCTTGCCGCCTCGCTCGACCAGGACCTTCGGAT
>NZ_RZRA01001680.1:0-446 GCF_003998945.1 Mesorhizobium sp. M7A.F.Ca.CA.003.01.2.1
ACCGCATCGCCGACAATCTCGGCCGCTTCATCGAGGTCAACTTTCTGGCGCCCGAACCGGTGCGTGAAAAGCTTGCCGAGGTCGATTTTTCGGCGCTGGTCGCCGATTGGCTGGCCGATACGGAGCGCGCCGCCGGCCTGTCGCGCTTCATCGTGCGGCTGGTGCCGCAGACGCTTGCGGCGATAGAGCAATCCGGCCTGCGCGGCTTCGTCACCAGCCGCATGCTCGAACAGATCGAAAAGGTGCCGCTGGCGCCGCTGGCCGCCGAACTGCTCTCGGCGCTTACCGATGATCGCCGCCATCAGAAATTGTTCGACGAATTCACCAAGGTGATCGGGCGGTTCCTCAATGACGAAAAAGCGCTGGCAACGATGCGCGAAAAAATCCGCGAGGAACTGCCGTCGCTGTTCAACCTGTTCCGCGCCGACGCCTATCTCCTGAAGAAG
>NZ_RZRA01001681.1:0-444 GCF_003998945.1 Mesorhizobium sp. M7A.F.Ca.CA.003.01.2.1
GCGGTGAAGAGCTGACCATGGACGCACTGACCGCAGCCCTCAAAGTCGCAGCATCCGGCCTCGGCGCCCAGTCGGAACGCCTGCGCGTGGTTTCCGAGAACCTCGCCAACGCCCAGTCGACGGGCACCGCGCCCGGCTCCGACCCTTATCGCCGCAAGACCATCAGCTTCGTCTCCGAGCTCGACCGGGCCTCCGGCAGTTCAACGGTTGCAGTGAACTCGATCGATCGAGATCCCAGTGACTTTCCAGTCGAGTTCCAGCCCGGCAACGAGGCCGCCGACGAGAAGGGCTACGTCAAGATGCCCAACGTCAACGTGCTGATCGAAATGGCCGACATGACCGAGGCCAATCGCTCCTACGAGGCCAACCTTCAGGTGGTCAAGCAGGCCCGCGACCTGATTTCCATGACCATCGACCTGATGAGGAACCAGTAATGATCAGCGG
>NZ_RZRA01001682.1:0-444 GCF_003998945.1 Mesorhizobium sp. M7A.F.Ca.CA.003.01.2.1
CGCCTTCATGTTTTCCGGCGTGCGGACCGCCGGTGACCCGGACTTCATGTCGACTTTGGAGGTGAAGCCGCCATATCCGACGGGGGCGCCCTTGCGCACCATCTGGGCGAAGGCGATGCCGGCAAGCGCCTCCGCGTTCTGCTGCACCAGTGCGCCGGCGATGGTGACAGGCGCCATCGCACCCGACAGGGTAAACGGCGTCACGACGACGACCTGGCCCTTGCTCGACATCTGGATGATGCCTTCCATCATCGGCACATCGAGTTTCAGCGGCGAATTGGTGTTGATGATGGTGAAGACGGACGGCTCTTCGAGCATCTGCTCGTGGCTGATGCCGCGCGCGATCCTGGCGATCTCGATGCCGTCGACATTGCGCTCCTTGCCGAGCGAATAGATGTGGAACACCTTGTCGGTGAGCACGCTGAGATCGCGGATGCATTCGAG
>NZ_RZRA01001683.1:0-442 GCF_003998945.1 Mesorhizobium sp. M7A.F.Ca.CA.003.01.2.1
GTCTCAGGCTTGTCGGCAATACGATACAGATGACCGGGAACTCGTCCGTCAAGTCCGACTGCGCGGCGGCGCTTGGAAATCGCACAATGTATGCCGATCGGATGATCACTCTGGTGAAATGAGAGACAACCTGACGTGCGGCGGCGCCAGCGGTAGCGTTGAGAAAAATGGCGGTAACGCACGGCCGGATCGGTTTCGATGCGAGGCGCAATCCGGCCAGCCTGGGATAGGCAGCGCCATCGATCGCCTGGTGAAATTCCGCCCAGCATGCCACGCCGATCAGCGTTGTACCGGCCAGCGTCAGTCTGTCGCCCCCTCTTCGATTTTCGCCGCCCTGCCCGGCAAAAGCCATGATCGCTATTATCTCAGAGGCATGACCATAGCGAAAATCGAAACCCACCCGATCCCGAAGCTGAACAGGCGCATGGTGCTGACCCTGTCT
>NZ_RZRA01001684.1:0-440 GCF_003998945.1 Mesorhizobium sp. M7A.F.Ca.CA.003.01.2.1
ATCCAGGCCAATGTCGCCGCGGCCGAGACGCTGGAGGCGAAGAAGCAGGAGCTGGTCTATCGCGTCCACGACGCGCCGTCGCTCGCCAAGCAGGAATCGCTGCGCGAGTTCCTGCAGACATTGGGCCTGTCACTGGCGCGCGGCGCGCAGATGCAGCCAAGCCAGTTCAACGGCATTTTGGAGCGCGTGCGCGGCGCCGACAATGAAGGCCTTGTCAACGAAGTGGTGCTGCGCTCGCAGAGCCAGGCCGAATACTCGCCAAAGAACATCGGCCATTTCGGTCTCAACCTCCGCCGCTACGCCCATTTCACCTCGCCGATCCGCCGCTATGCCGATTTGATCGTGCATCGCGGACTTATTGCCGCACTCGGACTGGGTCCGGGTGGGCTGACGCAGGACGAAGCGGCACGGCTCGAAGATGTCGCGGTGCAGATCTCCGG
>NZ_RZRA01001685.1:0-439 GCF_003998945.1 Mesorhizobium sp. M7A.F.Ca.CA.003.01.2.1
GAACCGGGACATGCGCCAGCGGCCATTCGCGTTCATTGGCGCCGGCCTTGTCATAGACGCGGTAATAAACGCCGGCATCGCGCAGATACTGGTCGGCGCGGGCAAAGCGCTGGCCGAGCTTTTCAGCACCGAGTTCCTCGAGCGCCTCGACAAAATGCTTCCAGGCCGGGCGAGGATTGCCCGATGCATCGACCATCTCGTCGACGACGCCGTCTATGGGCTGGTAGTGCTCCAGCAGGCTGTGGGTCTGCGGCTTGCCGCGTCCCCTCTTGTGATTCCCCTTTGCCATTGCTGATCAGAGTCTTGCCGGCCGCCGAAGGTCAAGGGTCATCGGGAAATCTTCCGCCGGTTGTTCTTCACGGATCACATAGGCGGATGGCGTATGGCCACGCGGTTCGAAGCGGGCGAGCCGCCGAGCTTCCGCCTCGTTGCCATTGAC
>NZ_RZRA01001686.1:0-438 GCF_003998945.1 Mesorhizobium sp. M7A.F.Ca.CA.003.01.2.1
GCTGATGCGTTTGAAGCGCGGCTCGATCGGCCGCCGCGACTTCCTCGGCCTCACCGGCCTTGGCATTGCCACGGCGGTGATGGCGCGCGAGATCGGCATCATGCCGACACCAGCCTTTGCCGCCGAAAGCCTTGGCGACCGCATGTCGATCGCCACCTGGCCGAACTATCACGACCCGGCGACCTTCGAGAACTTCAAGAAGGACACCGGCGTTGCCGTCGAGGTCAACGTGTTCGGCTCCAATGAGGAGATGCTGGCCAAGCTGCAGGCCGGGGCCTCGGGCTGGAGCCTGTTCGTGCCGACCAATTACACGATCTCGACCTACAAGAAGCTCGGCATCATCGAGCCGCTGGAGATGGCGAAGCTGCCGAATTTCGACGGCTCGCAAGAGGATCCGCGCTTCACCTCGGAGGGCACGATCGATGGGACGATCTACGC
>NZ_RZRA01001687.1:0-437 GCF_003998945.1 Mesorhizobium sp. M7A.F.Ca.CA.003.01.2.1
GTAGCGAGCATGGGGAGACCTTCCATGACCACCTGCCGCTGATCGTGAAGCACGGCCCGCTTAGGTGGCGCAACGACCGGAATGCCCGCTTTGAGCCCTGACCAAATCAAGCGGGATTGGGTTTCGACCTACCCGAACCGTGAGGCAGCCCTTGCCTTGGTCGAGTGGCTGAAGGCAGACAACTGGGAGCGCGTCTCAGAGCTTGACCGGAGGCTGACAGAAGTCGGCATCGACTGGACGGGCAGTTTCCAAGAGGCTGCCGAGCGGTGCTTTGAGGTCTACGGCTACCCCGATTTGGAAGCCGTGGCGGTTGCCCGGAGGGTCGCCGAGGTGTCGCTGCGGCCGACCCGCTCAGCGCCACGGGGAGGGCCCACCGGAGTCAGCGCCGGCCGTTCCCGTCCAGTCACCCCAGCCACACCTAGCGCGCGTCCTGAAGG
>NZ_RZRA01001688.1:0-431 GCF_003998945.1 Mesorhizobium sp. M7A.F.Ca.CA.003.01.2.1
GGCCGGTGTCAGCATGGTGACCGTGCACGGCCGAACGCGCTGCCAGTTCTATCAGGGCAAGGCCGACTGGCGCGCCATCGCCCGCGTCAAGGAAGCCGTGTCCATCCCGGTCGTCGCCAATGGTGACGTCTCTTCGCCGGCGGAAGCGGCCGACATTCTCGATCAATCGGGTGCCGACGCCGTGATGATTGGCCGTGCCCATTATGGCGCGCCTTGGATCGCAGGTGGCGTTGCGGCCGCAGCGACAGGCGAAGCGACGCCAAATATTCCACAGAACCCGACGGCGCTCGCCGACTACATCGTGGCCCACTATGAGGATATGCTGGCGCTCTACGGCGCCGAAAGCGGCCTGCGCCAGGCGCGCAAGCATCTTGGCTGGTATCTTGATCGGCATGCCGGCGGCGTAGCCGACGACAGCCGAAAGGCCATAC
>NZ_RZRA01001689.1:0-430 GCF_003998945.1 Mesorhizobium sp. M7A.F.Ca.CA.003.01.2.1
ACGCGACGGTCAACCTGAGCGCCTCGACGGTCGCCGAGGGCGCGGTCGCCAACTACGTGTTCACGGCGACGCTGTCGGACGCCTCGCATGGCGTCACCACGATCACCACCGACAAGGGCGACATCACCATCGCCGATGGCCAGACCACCGGCACGCTGACGATCGCCTCGGGCAATGGCGAGGACGTCTACAACGACGCATCGAGCCTGACCGCCAACATCACCGCCACCGCGGGCGGCAACTTCGAGCACCTGGTGATCGGCACCGGCACGGCGACGGCCAACGTCACCGACACCACCACCGACGCGACGGTCAACCTGAGCGCCTCGACGGTCGCCGAGGGCGCGGTCGCCAACTACGTGTTCACGGCGACGCTGTCGGACGCCTCGCATGGCGTCACCACGATCACCACCGACAAGGGCGACATCAC
>NZ_RZRA01000168.1:0-7397 GCF_003998945.1 Mesorhizobium sp. M7A.F.Ca.CA.003.01.2.1
GTCAGATTGATCCGCCCACCGTTTTTCAGCAGCGCCGAGGTCGAGGGATAGATCCGATCGACGCCGTGAAAGCACAGCCGCCCCTCGCCGCCGAGCACCACGACATCACCGCTTTGCAGCCTGAACGACTTGGTGGCGCCATCACGCGTGGTCTGGCCAACCCGGAACAGGCAGTCGTCGCCGAGCGAGACGGAGACGACCGGCGCCGAAAAGTCGGCCTCGTCGCGGTCCTGATGCAGGCCCATCTTCGCATCCGCCGTGTAGAAATTGATCAGGCACGCTTCCGGCGGATGCGGATAGCCCGAGACCTCGCGCCACAGGTCGAGCAGCGCATCCGGAATTGGCGGCCAAGGCGCCCCGGTTAGCGGATGCGCCGGCTGGTAACGATAGCCGTGCTCCTTGTCGGTGACCCAGCCCAGCGGCCCGCAATTGGTCATGCGCACGCTCATCTCCTTGCCGGTGCGCGGCATGGCCGGCACGAACAGCGGCGCCTGCTGCACGATCCGTCTCACCTCGTCGACCAGTTCTTCCTGCACGGTGCGTGACAGGTAGGCCGGCATGTGGCGGACGCCTTTGGGCAGAACGAGCACGGATTCGATCGCCTCTTGGATGGTTCGGAACCGTAAAATGTCACGATCAAATGAAAACGGCGACCCGAAAGCCGCCGCTCTTGTCGAATTGGCAGTCGCCGATCAGGCGAGGTCGGGGATGCGCAGCACCTGGCCCGGATAGATCTTGTCGGGATGGGTCAGCATCGGCTTGTTGGCCTCGAATATGACCGTGTTCTTGACGCCTTGGCCCTTGCCGTAGCTTTTCTCGGCGATCTTCCAGAGATTGTCGCCCTTCTTCACGGTGTAAAAGGTGGGCTCCTTGGCCGGGGCGGCGGCCGTGCCAGGTGCTGGCGCGACCTGTAATTCGTCCGCCTGCACCTTGGAGACGCCGAGCGTGTTGCCGACGGCGATGACCGCCTTCTCGAAGATCGACTGGTCCTTGACCACACCCTTCAGCACCGCCGTATCGCCGTTGACGACGACCTCGACGCCATCGGTGCCGAGCTTGTGCGAATCGAGCTCCTTCTTGAGTGTGTCGGCCGTGGGTGCGGCTTCGTCGTCACCGCCGATGCCCAGTTTCTTGCCGACACTCTTGACGAAATCGAACATGCCCATCGTTGGTCTCCATTGCTGTGGTGGGTGATCGCAGCTTGCCATCTGCAACCCAGAATTGGAAGCCACCCGCGCGTTGCAGCTTCGCGGTGCTTAATCGTTCTCCACCCGGCCGCGCAGCTTCTTGATCGTGCCTCGCCCGGCCTTGCTCTTCAGCCGCCGTTCCACGGCACCCTTTGACGGCCGCGTCTTCTTGCGCGGTGGCGGCGGCGGTTCGGCGGCCTTGGCGACCAGTGCCGTCAGCCGTGCCCGCGCATCCGCCCGGTTCTGTTCCTGGGTGCGGAAGCGGCCCGCTTCGATGACAACGACGCCGTCCTTGGTGGCACGCTGGCCGGCAAGCTTGATCGTCCGCTCGCGCACGCGCTCCGACAGACCCGCTGCGTTGGCGGCGTCGAAGCGCAGTTGCACCGCCGTCGCCACCTTGTTGACGTTCTGGCCGCCGGGACCGGACGAGCGGATGAAATCCTCGTGCAGGTCGCCCGGATGGATCACCGCATCGCCTGATATGATGATGTTGTCGTCGCTCGCCATGCCGCAGTCATGGCGCGGCGGATCGAAAAAGAAAAGGCCCGATCGAACCGGGCCTTTCAACGAAGCTGAACCCCGTAGCGCGATTACTCCGCCGCTTCCTGCATGCGCGGCGCCGCACCCAGCACCACGGCATCGACATGGCTTTCGAATTTCTCGAAATTGACGGCGAACATGCCGACCAGCCTTGCCGCCTGCCGGTCATAGCCGGCCTTGTCGGCCCAGGTGGAGCGCGGGTCGAGAATGGCGCTGTCGACGCCTCGAACCGCCACCGGCACCTCGAAACCGAAATGAGGGTCGGTGCGGAACTCGGCCGTCTTGAGCGAGCCGTCGAGTGCGGCGGCAAGCAAGGCCCGCGTCGCCTTGATCGGCATGCGCTTGCCGGTGCCGTAGGCGCCGCCGGTCCAGCCGGTGTTGACCAGCCAGCAATCGGCGCCGTGGCGGGCAATCAGCTCGCGCAGCAGATTGCCGTATTCCGATGGATGGCGCGGCATGAACGGGGCGCCGAAACAGGTCGAAAACGTCGCTTCGGGCTCGGTCACGCCCTTTTCGGTTCCGGCCACCTTGGCGGTGTAGCCGGAGAGGAAATGATACATCGCCTGCGCCGGGGTCAGCCGCGCGATCGGCGGCATCACGCCGAACGCATCGGCGGTCAGCATGATGATGTTCTTCGGATGGTTGGCGCGGCCGGTCTTGCTGGCGTTGGGGATGAAATCCAGCGGGTAGGCGCAGCGTGTGTTTTCGGTCAGCCTTCCGTCGTTGAAATCCGGCACGCCATCAGCGTCGAGCACGACATTTTCCAGCACCGTGCCGAAGCGCTGCGTGGTGGCGAAGATTTCCGGCTCGGCTTCCGCCGACAGCTTGATCGTCTTGGCGTAGCAGCCGCCTTCGAAATTGAAGATGCCGTGGGGTCCCCAGCCATGCTCGTCGTCGCCGATCAGCGTGCGCGAGGGATCGGCCGAGAGTGTCGTCTTGCCGGTGCCCGACAGGCCGAAGAAGATGGCGGCGTCGCCGGCCATACCCTCGTTGGCCGAGCAATGCATCGGCATCACGCCTTTCGCCGGCAGCAGATAGTTGAGCATGGTGAACACCGACTTCTTCATCTCGCCGGCATAGGAGGTGCCGCCGATCAGCACGACCTTGCGCGTGAGATCCACGGCGATCACCGTTTCGGTGCGGCTGCCGTGGCGGGCGGGATCGGCGCGGAAGGACGGCAGGTCGATGATCGTCATGGCAGGCACGAAATGCTCGAGCTCGGCGGCATCGGGACGAATGAGCAGATTGCGGATGAACAGCGAGTGCCAGGCAAATTCGGTGATCACCCTGGTCGGCAGCTTCAGCTCCGCATCGGCGCCGCCGATCAGGTCCTGGACGTATAGATCCTTGTCCCAGGCATGCGTCTGGAAATCGGCGAGCAGCGTGTCGAACTGGGCTTGTGAAATTGCCTTGTTGTTGTCCCACCAGACATGCGGTTCGGTGTCACTGTTGCGGACGACAAACTTGTCCTTGGGCGAGCGGCCGGTATGCTGGCCTGTCTCGGCGACCAACGCGCCATGTGCGGTCAAGCGGGCCTCGCCGCGCCGGATCGAGTCCTCATAAAGAGCAGCCGCACCGAAATTATAGCGCACCACGCCGGTGGTTTTCAGGCCGATATGATCGATCGCGCAGGCGGAATTGCGTTTGCCGACTTCCGACATCGAGTGTCCCTCTTGGATTTGCCGCATCTTTGCCGGCACCTTCCCGGCACG
This sequence comes from Mesorhizobium sp. M7A.F.Ca.CA.003.01.2.1, assembly GCF_003998945.1. Lineage (NCBI taxonomy): Bacteria > Pseudomonadati > Pseudomonadota > Alphaproteobacteria > Hyphomicrobiales > Phyllobacteriaceae > Mesorhizobium > Mesorhizobium sp. M7A.F.Ca.CA.003.01.2.1. The sequence continues at coordinate 3,440 of NZ_RZRA01000168.1, forward strand.
CCCACTACGCGGGCTGAGATGGTCAGAACCAGAAAAGTCAAATGATATCAAATCATTAATCGATTTAAATATTTTGAAAGTTGTTTAAATCGTTTATATGTGCAAAAAGTTTCGCGGTTGCCCAAAGGATTGGCGATGTACGTTCGTCCAATCCATGTCGAGGTAGGATTGTGGCCGCCGGCATGCCGCGCGTGACAGCGGACAAGGCCTATGCCACATTTTGTACCTAATTTGTCCTGCAAAAGCCCCTTCTCTACGACAGAAGGGACAGCTCATGAGGGAGCCGCTTGAAATGGCAACAATCGCGCTTGTCGATGACGACCGCAACATTCTGACATCGGTGTCGATCGCCCTGGAATCCGAGGGGTATCGCGTCGAGACCTACACGGATGGTGCGTCGGCGCTGGAAGGCCTGGCGGCACGCCCGCCGAACCTTGCCATTCTCGACATCAAGATGCCGCGCATGGACGGCATGGAACTGCTGCGCCGGATGCGCCAGAAGTCCGACCTGCCGGTGATCTTCCTGACCTCCAAGGACGACGAGATCGACGAATTGTTCGGTCTCAAGATGGGCGCCGACGATTTCATCCGCAAACCCTTCTCACAGCGCCTGCTGGTCGAGCGCGTGCGCGCCGTGCTGCGCCGCGCCAGTGCCCGCGAGGCTGCAGCCAAGACGCCAAGCCAGCAGGCCCGCTCTCTCGAGCGCGGCCAGCTCGTCATGGACCAGGAGCGCCACACCTGCACCTGGAAAGGCGAGCCGGTGACGCTCACCGTCACCGAGTTCCTGATCCTGCATTCGCTGGCGCAGCGTCCCGGTGTCGTAAAAAGCCGTGATGCGCTGATGGATTCGGCTTATGATGAACAGGTCTATGTCGACGACCGCACCATCGACAGCCACATCAAGCGGCTGCGCAAGAAGTTCAAGGCCGTCGACGACGACTTCGAGATGATCGAAACCCTTTACGGAGTCGGATACCGGTTCCGCGAAGCATAAGTAGCAGGGCCTGCTATTCGATGGCAGTGGAAGCACAGCGAACAAGACCGGCGGGCGCCTCCAGGCGGCCGTCGCGGATCATGCCGTCCTTCGTCTCGAAGATCACGGTGCCGATGCGCCGCTTCCTTGGCCATCACATCTTTTCCAGCCTGACGCGGCGTATCCTGTTCCTCAACCTTGCCGGCCTCGCCGTGCTGGTGACCGGCATCCTCTATCTCAACACCTTCCGCGACGGGCTGATCGACGCCCGCGTCGAAAGCCTGATGACCCAGGGCGAGATCATCGCCGGCGCCATCGCCGCTTCGGCGACGGTCGAGACGGATTCGATCAGCATCGACCCGGAAAAGCTGCTTGAACTGCAGGCCGGCGAAAGCCTTGGGCCGGGCTCGGACCAGCTCGACAATCTCGACTTTCCGATCAACCCGGAGCGTGTCGCACCGGTGCTTAGAAGGCTGATCTCGCCGACCAGGACCCGCGCCCGCATCTATGACCGCGACGCCAATCTGCTGCTCGATTCGCGCCACCTCTATTCGCGTGGCCAGATCCTGCGCTACGACCTGCCGCCGGTCGAGGAAGAAGAGCCCGATCTGGTCGAGCGCATCCAGAAATTCGTCTTCGACTTCTTCCGCAACACCGAGCTGCCGGTCTATCACGAGCAGCCGGGCGGCAATGGCGCCGCTTTCCCGGAAGTGGTCAAGGCGCTCACCGGCAGCCCTTCGACCATCGTGCGCGTCAGCGAGCAGGGCGAGCAGATCGTTTCGGTGGCGGTGCCGATCCAGCGCTTTCGTGCCGTCCTGGGCGTGCTGATGCTGTCGACCGAAGGCGGCGACATCGACAAGATCGTCGCCGCCGAGCGCAAGGCGATCCTGCGCGTCTTCGGCATCGCGGCCCTTGTCACCGCCATCCTGTCGATGCTGCTCGCCTCGACCATCGCCAATCCGCTGCGCCGGCTGTCGGCGGCGGCGGTGCGAGTGCGGCGCGGCGTCAAGAGCCGTGAGGAGATCCCCGACTTTTCCGACCGCCAGGACGAGATCGGCAATCTGTCGATCGCCATACGCGACATGACCAACGCGCTCTACGCCCGGATCGAGGCGATCGAAAGCTTCGCGGCCGATGTCTCGCACGAGCTGAAAAACCCGCTGACGTCGCTGCGCAGCGCGGTGGAGACCTTGCCGCTGGCCAAGAACGACGATTCGCGCGGCCGGCTGATGGATATCATCCAGCACGATGTCAGGCGGCTGGACCGGCTCATCACCGATATTTCCGACGCATCGCGCCTGGACGCGGAACTCGCGCGTGAAGATGCGGGAACGGTCGATTTGAAGAAATTCATCACCGATCTGGTCGCCGTTTCGCGCGAAGCGACGCGCAACAAGAAGGCGGTCGAGATCGAGTTCAAGGCCGCCAAACTGCCGCAGGGCGTCAAAGGCTATGTCGTCGTCGGCCATGATCTGCGCATCGGCCAGGTCATCACCAATTTGATCGAGAACGCCCGTTCCTTCGTTCCCGAGGATCATGGCCACATCAGCCTGTCGCTGGCGCGTGCCGGCAAGTTCAACATCGTCACCGTCGACGACAATGGCCCCGGCATCCGCGCCGACAACATCGACCGCATCTTCGAACGCTTCTACACGGACCGGCCGGCCGGCGAGGCGTTCGGCCAGAATTCGGGCCTTGGCCTGTCGATATCCAGGCAGATCGTCGAGGCCCATGGCGGCACGCTCACCGCCGAGAACATCCCCGGCACCAAACCCGGCGAGATCAAGGGCGCGCGTTTTGTGGTGACGTTGCCGGCCGAAGGCTGAGAGCATGAATTCCAACCATGCCTGGTCCAGCCGTGCAGCCTGAAAACATTCACGCGACAATGGTTTTGATCGGCGAGCGCGGCATTCTCATCACCGGAGCCTCCGGCTCGGGCAAGACGGCGCTGGCGCTGGCGCTCATAGATCATTGTCGCCAGCGCGGATCGTTCGCGCGGCTCGTCGGTGACGATCAGCTCTTTGTCGAGGCGCATGCCGGGCGGCTTCTGTGCCGCGCTCCCGCCGCCATAGAAGGCCTCGTCGAGGTGCCTGGGCTCGGCCCCCGGCCTCTGCCATTCGAGCCGGCAGGCCTCGTCGACCTGCATGTCCACCTGGTGCCGGCCGATGAAGCGCCGCGCTTCCAGGAGGATGCCGCTAGCAGCATCGTGGGTTGTCTGGTGCCACAGGTCGATGTGGTCGAACGCAATATCCCGGCGGCCTTACCGGTCGTGATGGCGCGGCTGTCGATCGCGCCTTTTCTATGATCCGCTCCGGGTTTTTTGCTGCAATGCGTCAAAATGGCATGCGCCTGCGCAATTTTGGGCTTGTCAACGGGCCGCGCGTCGACAAGATAGCGCTCCCGCCGCCTGGATTGGCTGGCGAGCATAAAATGCGCCTGTGAAGCGGCGATGACGGGAGCCACCAAAGAATGATCGGACTCGTGCTTGTAACGCACGGTCAACTGGCCACCGAGTTCCGACATGCCGTCGAACATGTCGTCGGGCCACAAGACAATTTCGAAACCGTGGCGATCGGTGCCGACGACGATATGGAGCAGCGTCGGCGCGACATTGTCGACGCGGTTGCCCGTGTCGACACCGGGGCGGGCGTCATCGTGCTGACCGACATGTTCGGCGGCACGCCCTCCAATCTTGCCATCTCGGTGATGGAGTCCGGCCGCACCGAGGTGATCGCCGGCATGAATCTGCCGATGCTGATCAAGCTCTCCTCGATCCGCAAGGGCGACAACATGGCGGCCGCCCTTGATGAGGCCCAGGCCGCCGGTCGCAAATACATCAATGTTGCCAGCCAGCTCCTGAGCAGCAAATGACCGCGCTGTCCCCGGAAAAAGATCAGATAGTCCGGGATTTTCCCATCATCAACCAGCGCGGCCTTCATGCGCGCGCTTCGGCGAAGTTCGTCCAGCTGGCCAGCGGCTTCGATG
>NZ_RZRA01001690.1:0-430 GCF_003998945.1 Mesorhizobium sp. M7A.F.Ca.CA.003.01.2.1
GTTCAACTGCTTGGCCTTGGGAAGCTTGTCGGGATAGAAGGACGTATCCCAGGGTTCGAAGGTCCAGCCGCCCATGCCGGCGCGGATTGTTCCCGATGTGCTCATTGTCATCCTCCCAATGCAGAAAAAGATCAGGCCGCGGTGATCTGATCGACGGTTTTGGCCATGTCGACGAGCACCCATCCTGGCCGGTAGGGATTGGGCCGGCGACCCGTTTCGTGGAAACCATAGGCAAGATAGAGCGCAATGTTCCGCTCCATCCTGGCGTTGGTGTAGAGCCGCACTTCTGGCAGACCCCAGAGATGGGTCTGCTCATCCGCGTGTTTCAGCAGCGCAATGCCGAAGCCCTTGCCTTGAAAGTCGGGGGAGACCGCGACGGAGAAGATCATCGCGTGGTCGTCATGTCGCTCCAGCGTGATCAGCCCGGCAA
>NZ_RZRA01001691.1:0-430 GCF_003998945.1 Mesorhizobium sp. M7A.F.Ca.CA.003.01.2.1
AAACAGACTCACGATACCGCTCAACTGAGACATGGCGAAACTCCTCCTGTTTCGCCCCGCGCGCTGCACCTTAACCGGAAGTCAGCCGACCGTACATGACTTATGATGACAGCGATTTGCGCTTCGTGAATCGTTCGGACGCTGTTGCCGCGGCAACAATTGCCAGCGGGCCGATTGCCTTTTGCAGCACTTTGGCTAAGACGTGCGGCATTCTTCAGATCAATCGAGGACATCGCAAATGACCGCCATCGTCGACATTGTCGGGCGTGAAATCCTGGACAGCCGTGGAAATCCGACCGTCGAGGTCGATGTCATTCTCGAAGACGGCTCGATGGGCCGCGCGGCGGTGCCGTCGGGTGCTTCGACCGGTGCCCACGAGGCCGTCGAACTGCGCGACGGCGGCGCCCGCTATCTCGGCAAAGGCGTGCTC
>NZ_RZRA01001692.1:0-428 GCF_003998945.1 Mesorhizobium sp. M7A.F.Ca.CA.003.01.2.1
GTGTAGATCAGCGCCAGTGCCCGATAGGTGCTGAGCGTTCCCAACGTGACGATGAAGGGCTGCAGCCCAACATGGGCGACGAGCACGCCGTTGACGAGGCCGCAGGCAAGACCAATGGCGAAGCCGGCGGCGATGGCCAGCGGAAACGGCACGCCGGCGACCATCATAGAGGCCGAGATGACGGCCGAGAGTGCTGCCGTCGGCCCGACCGACAGGTCGATGCCGCCGGAGATGATGACCAGCGTCATGCCCAGCGCCAGACAGGCATTGATGCTCGACTGCTGCAGGATGTTGATCAGGTTGCGCTCGGCGAAAAAGCCGGGCACCAGCGCGCCGAACACGGCCAGGATCACGACAAGCCCGATCAGCGTGCCGGCGTCGCGCATGGAAACACCGCGCAGGAATTCGGCCTGGGACCGCGCCAGAGT
>NZ_RZRA01001693.1:0-426 GCF_003998945.1 Mesorhizobium sp. M7A.F.Ca.CA.003.01.2.1
GCCAAATATGTACCTTAGCTGAGGTCATGGTGTCAAGAAAAAATTCCTATTACCGGGTAAAAGGCTGCCGACACCGCCGAACTGGCTGTCGTCAGGATTTTTGTTAAGCTGGGTCCGCAGCCCTGCGCACCGGGCGCCCGGACTTGTGTCCCGGCGCCGCGTCAAATAGCTTGCCGCCCGGATCAGGGGCGGATTTAGGAGATTTCGATGGCGGGACTTGCACGGGGCGTCGCTGCGGCGATCCTCCTTTTGTCGATGACGACGTTCGGCTTCGCCGCAAACAAGGTCATCATCATTCTCGATGCGTCCGGCTCGATGTGGGCGCAGATCGACGGCAGGCCCAAGCTCGAAATCGCCCGCGAGTCGCTTCGAACCGTGCTTCAATCGGTCCCCACCGACGACGAGATCGGCTTCATGGCCTATGGC
>NZ_RZRA01001694.1:0-310 GCF_003998945.1 Mesorhizobium sp. M7A.F.Ca.CA.003.01.2.1
ACGTCTCGGGCCTAAACCCAAAACACCTGGACGCTTCCAGACATATCTTCTCTTCACAATGTATTCAGAACAGGCATCAGTCCTTACAGACGATGCAAACTTTTATTTCCTCAAAGAAGACAATTCGCAGCCGCCGGATCAATTCTCCAGTACAGCGCGATAGCGCGTCGCCGATCGTTCGGCGCCCTCGCGAAGGGTAGGTCCGAAGGACCGCTCACCCGTGAGCGCAAATAAATGGTGGAGCTGAGCGGGATCGAACCGCTGACCCCCTGCTTGCAAAGCAGGTGCTCTCCCAGCTGAGCTACAGCCC
>NZ_RZRA01001695.1:0-425 GCF_003998945.1 Mesorhizobium sp. M7A.F.Ca.CA.003.01.2.1
GTTCAAGGCCCAGCTGGAAGCAGCCGGCGCCAAGGTCGAACTGAAGTAAGCGTAAAAGCGGCGGGCGGCCTCGCGCCGTCCGCCACTCCCTTCGCCCGAAGGGAGAGCGCGTAACGCGAGATCTGCGAGAACCTCTTTCCTGAGGGCCGAAAACCGGCCTTCAGGAAACGGGTTTTCTCCCGTTCTAGCCGGCCGCCGACAGGCGCCGGGAAAACAGACAGAGGGTTGCCGCCAAGGTGGCCCAGTATGCAAGGCGAGCCGCGGCGAGGCTCGTCCCGAGTTTAGAGCTAAGGAGCGACGATGGCCCAGACCCAGACTTTCAATGGCCGCAGACGCGTACGCAAGTTCTTCGGAAAGATTCCGGAAGTTGCGGAGATGCCGGACCTGATCGAGGTTCAGAAGGCATCCTATGACCAGTTCCTGAT
>NZ_RZRA01001696.1:0-424 GCF_003998945.1 Mesorhizobium sp. M7A.F.Ca.CA.003.01.2.1
CTGCAGATGGCTGTCCAGATAGCGGCGATTGTGCAGCCCGGTCAGACCGTCGGTCACCGCCATTTCGATTGTCTGGGTGACGCTGGCCCGTAGCTGGTCGTTGTAGCGCTTACGGCGCACCTGCGTGCGCAGCCGTGCCGTCAGTTCCTGCTGGTCGATCGGCCGCATGAGATAGTCGTTGATGCCGAGTTCCAGGCCGCGAATGATGCGTTCCTCCTCGCCCTCCTCCGCCAGCAGGATAATCGGCACGAAGCGGGTGCGATCGAGCGAGCGCAACTGCGAACAGAGCCTCAGCGGATCGAAATCGGCGAACGCGGTCGAGATCATCACGCATTCATAGGATGTCTCGGCGGCCTGGAAGAAACCGGCATGCGGATCATGTGTGACGTCGAGGTCGGCCCGATCACGCAGCATCTTCTGGATG
>NZ_RZRA01001697.1:0-424 GCF_003998945.1 Mesorhizobium sp. M7A.F.Ca.CA.003.01.2.1
GCCCAGGCGCATGCCGACAAGAACGGGCTGAAGCTCAGGCCGCATATCAAGACGCACAAATTGCCCTATTGGGCGAAGAAGCAGGTGGCGGCCGGCGCCGTCGGCATCACCTGCCAGAAGATCGGCGAGGCCGAGGTGATGGCCGATGCCGGGCTGGCCGATATTTTTCTTCCCTACAACATCCTTGGGCGCGCCAAGCTGGAGCGGCTTCTGGCGCTGCACGGGCGCGTCACCCTGTCGGTGACAGCGGACAGCATGGAGACGCTCGAAGGGCTGGCAACCACCTTCACCGATGCCGGTCATCGTCTACCGGTGCTGGTCGAATGCGACACCGGCATGGGACGCTGCGGCGTGCAGTCGGCCGATGAAGCGGTTGCGCTGGCAAGACAGATCGACAGAACCGGTGGCCTCGCCTTCGGAGGAC
>NZ_RZRA01001698.1:0-423 GCF_003998945.1 Mesorhizobium sp. M7A.F.Ca.CA.003.01.2.1
GATCGTGACGGCGGTAATCGTCTATCTCCTGCTTATCCGCAGGCCGGCGACCGCCCTTTTCATCTTCGTGGCGGTGGCCGGCGGTCAGATGCTGTCGAGCCTGCTGAAAGCCGGAATCGACCGGCCGCGCCCCGAACTCGTCTCGCATCTCGTCAACGAAACGACGCTGTCTTTTCCCAGCGGCCACGCCATGCTGTCGGCGGTGACCTATCTGACGCTCGGCGCGCTGGCGGCACGCTTCCTGCCCGGTCGAACGACGAAGATCTATGTGCTGTCGCTGGCGGTGCTGACGACGCTGCTGGTCGGCATCAGCCGCGTCTATCTCGGCGTCCACTGGCCGTCGGATGTGCTGGCCGGCTGGTGCGCCGGCTTCGTCTGGGCGATGCTGTGCTGGCTCGCTGCCCGGACGTGGCAGCGATGGCG
>NZ_RZRA01001699.1:0-422 GCF_003998945.1 Mesorhizobium sp. M7A.F.Ca.CA.003.01.2.1
GCGACTGGCCTGCGAGAGGAGTTGCGCGCGCAAGGAAACGAGTGGGTAGGCTTTGTCTGCCGAAAAACCGTAGAGTCTCATGATAGGCCCGCCCCATCGTCCAATAAATGCAATCTGCCGTCATCAGAACAGCCCAAGCAAAGCAATGCTTCGAGCAAATCAGTGCTTCAGATTCGCAATAACGGATGATGGGTGGGCGATATATATATCAAATGCCATAGACCGGCCAAAGAGTGGCGCACTGTCGCTGGCTCGCCACAGTCGCAACGCCCTGCACTCGAAGAACCTTAATGTGCTATTGCAGCTTGTTAGGGCAGAAGACGAAATGCATTCAGCAGCGCAATGAGCTGACTCTGCCTCTGCGTATCTGTCTTGCGAAAAATCTTGTCCAGATGAACGCGTGCGGTGCCGTAGGCCATGTT
>NZ_RZRA01000169.1:0-7395 GCF_003998945.1 Mesorhizobium sp. M7A.F.Ca.CA.003.01.2.1
AGCTTACCCAGAACCGCGGAGACATGGTGATCGACGGTTTTTGGTGAAATGGTCAGATGCTCTGCGATCCGCTTGTTGGAGAAGCCGCGCTCGATCAGTTGCAGCACTTCCATCTGGCGTTGGGTCAGGCCGGCGCTGTTGGCGCGCGTGGTCTGGCGCGGCCCCCGGGCGATGCGAATGACGCCGTTGCGCCGCATGATTTCGCGCACATGGCTCGCAACCGGCTTGGCTCCAAGGGTCTCGAATATCTCGAGTGCCGCACGCTGCGCCGGCTCATCGCCCTGGGCGAGCGCGAGCGCACGTTCATAAGGTGCGTTGAGATCCGCCCAGACCGCGGCCGCCCCTTGCCAGTCGCCAGCCAGGAGCATTCGGTACGGCGCGGCCATGCCGGCCGTATCCCCCGCGTCGCTACCGGCGGAGAGGATCTGGCGCCAGCTGGCCAGTTCGGCAAACATAGCCCGCGTCGGCGACAGGGTCTCGGCAAGGTCGATCAGCCGCAGCGCCTCGGCGATTTCCGCCTCGCCGAGCCATGCCTGCTCGGCGACGATGGCGGCGTACGGCAACAGCCGCTGCAATTCGGCTCCCCTTTCCAGGAACCGATTCATTTCCGCCAGCAGTGGCTCGGCCGAAGGATCTCCGCGCCGAAGACGCAGTTTCACCAGGGCCACCAAAGCGGGATAGCGGACCAGCGCCGTCGCCTGGTCATTGCTTATGACATCCAGAGCCTCGGCGGCGGCTTCGTTCCAGTATCCCTGACGCAACAACAACTGTGCCCGAACCCCACGCATATAGTCACGCCAAGTCGCCAGATCGTTCTCGACGCAATAGTCGATGCCGCGATCAAGGAAGGATTGAGCCTGGCTGTAGCCCAATTGGTTGATCTCGCCACAGGCGCAATTGGTGAAGGCACGCGCGGCGTGCTCCTGAAAATTCTGCTCCAGCGCGATTTCAAGGCTGCGGGCGAGATGCAGCCGGCTGCTGGCCAGATCCAGCCACTGCTCGGCGGCGCCGACATTGTTGAGCGCGTGACAAACGACATCCTGCCGGTCCAGCTGCTCGGCAAGCTCGATCGCCCTGCCGCCCAGCGACAGGGTCTCGTCGAGCCTCTCGGCCAGCATCGCCAGCTGCGAAAGGTTCGAATAGGCCATGGCAAGTTCGGCACTGGCGGGAACTGCCTCCAGCAACGCGACCGCCTGGGCGCCGAACAGGTCGGCTGCCGGGCGGTCGCCCAACAGATAGGCGAAGCGCGATAGCCACCTGAGGCTGTCGCCTTCCTTCAGCGTGTTGCCAAGCGCCTTTTGCAACGCGCGGGCTTGTTCCTGCGCCTTGATGGCCTCGTCAATGCGGGCGATCAAGTGACACTCGAAGGCATACTGCTCGTAAAGTCCGGCGCGTTCTTCCACGGGCAAGGTGTCGGCCTGCCGCAAGGCGACCTCATAGTAGCCGGCGGCGTCGCGATGGGCGCCGACACGCGAAGCCTCGCGCGCGGCGATCGGCGCGAATTCGCGCACCGCCTCGAAATTGTGCGCTTCCACGGCGTGATGGACCAGGCGTGCGGTGGCGACGCCGCCGTTTTCAAGCAGCGCCGACAGCGCGCGCTGGTTGAACAGTCTCCTGTAACTTGTCGTCAGCATCATCTCGATGGCGCGGCGTGCGATTTCATGGCGGAAGGCATAGCCATCGCCCAGATCGTCGAGCAGCCCATTCGACACACATTCCGCCAGCTGTCCGGCGCTGGCGACGCCGCACAGGCCCTGCAGAGCCCAAGCATCGGCCCGCCTGGGAAACACCGACACCGCGTCCAGCATCGAGCGGGCACCGGCGGACAGCCGTTCGGCCCGCGCCACAACGGCGTCCCGCACGCTGGCCGGTGGCGTCATCTCATTGTCGGCACACAGGAGCTCGGTGACGAAGAAGGCATTGCCGGCGGTGACCCGGTAGATGGCGTCGCCATCTCGGCCGGCAGCGCTGGCGAGCGACAGGACGGCCGCCTCGCTCAACAGCGGCACGTCGATACGGGCAACGTTGCCCGACGGAATTTCACCCAGCGCCCGGCGCACACGCGCCTGTCCTTCGCTGCGGTCGGTGCGCGCCGTCAACAGGACCAGGATGTGGGTGTTGGCGATGCGCCGGCCAAGAAAGCGGACGAAATCGAGCGTCGCGTCGTCCGCCCAATGCAGATCCTCGATTACCAGAAGCGTCGGCTGGGTCCTTGTCTCGAACACGTCGAGGGCACCGGAGAACAGTGGCAGCCGCTGACCCTGCCTGGCGTCGATCGCCTGCGGCATCGCCCATTGCGCCTCGCGGGCGAGGTCATAGAGCGGTCCGAGCGGATCGGGGATCGACAGGTCCTCGCAGGCGCTGCGCAAGATGCGCGTAGCCTTGGCCGCGCCGGCGACGAAGGCCTCGACCAGTGCGGTCTTGCCGGCGCCGGCCTCGCCCGACAACGCCACCACGCTGCCGCGACCACGCGCGGCTTCGGCGAGAAGTCCGTCCAGCTGCTCCAGCTGTGTCTGCCGTTCCAGAAGCATGATCATCCGCTTTTCGTGATCCGGGTCGCCGCCGCACCCCGCTTTCGTCAGGCAGGATAGCGCGGCCCGGTATCGGCTTTGTGGCTCCAGCAGTGAACGCCGTTAACATGGGGAATCGTCCCACGAAACATAGGGAAAGGTTCCGATGCGCGCCCCTGGCGAGCGTGATCAATGTCCTCCGCGCTCAAAACCGGGCGTGAAACAGTAAAAAGGAACCTGATATGCCTCGCTATGTGGTTGAACGTACATTTCCCAACGGCCTCAGCGTGCCGGTGAACGAGGCCGGCGCCGATGCGCTGGGCGGCGTCATCATGCGCAACGCGGAGAAAGGCGTGACTTGGGTGCAGTCCTTCGTCTCGCCCGACAAGAAGCAGAGCTTCTGCATCTATGACGCGCCTTCGCCGGAAGCGATCCGCAGCACGGCCCAGAAAAACGCGCTGCCTGTCGACAAGATCACGGAGGTGCGGGTTCTTGACCCTTACTTTTACCGTTGACCCGATCGATGAGTATCAAACTGCCCTTCGCGGCGACGGCAGCGTGCCTGACGAATCGTTCAGCGGGCCGTCGGCGGCGTCGAGACCCGTCGGACGAGACCCGTTACCGGGCCGGGCTTTCTGGCGGCTGGCCTCGCTGCTGTTCGCGCCATTGCGCAAGAGTCGGCGTCGATTGCCTCCGCAGGACGATTATCTGAGACGCGACATCGGCCTGCCGGAGCTCGAGGGTCTGCCGCACTACTGGGACTTCACCCGGTACCAATGATGCGTGCAGCCGAGATCCGACGTCGCAGCGGGAGCGGCGGCTCCCGCGCGCCATCAACAAGGAGGAGAGAACATGAACATCCATCTGTGGACCAAACACCTCATCAACCTGTCGATCGCGGCCACGGCGGCCAATGCTCACAACGCTGGCGCGCTGGACGAGAAGGTGCGGGCAGCCAACAGCCGCTTCGAGAACGTGGCGATGGCGACGGCCGAGGGCTATGCGCCGATCCCTTGCGCCAGCGGCATCACCGGCGGCGCCATGGGCATCCACTATGTCAATGCCGGTTATCTGAAGGACGATGCGGTCGAACTCGCCAAGCCCGAGGCGGTGATGTACGAGCCGATGGCAAACGGCAAGCTGAGGCTGGTGGCCGTCGAGTACATCACCTCGAAAGGTCCGGCTTCGCTGGAAGGGCAGCTGTTCAATTTCGACAGCGCGCCCAACCGCTACGGTCTAGGCCCGTTCTATGAACTGCATGTCTGGGCCTGGAAGAAGAACCCGGCCGGCACCTTCGCCGACATGAACCCGACTGTGTCGTGTGACGCGATGAAGGCCATGTAGCCGGCAGGGGCGGGGCGGCTGAGTGCGCAAATCTCCCCCCGCGAGGGGGAGATTGGGCATTCTTAGTTGCTCGCCGACAGCACCAGCACCGGCTTCTCGCTATAGAGCGCCGGGAACAGGGCCTTCAGGTTCGCCACCTTGGGCAGGTCGTTGTAGACGATGTAGGGATAGGTCGGGTTCAGCGTCAGGAAGTCCTGATGATAATTCTCGGCCGGATAGAAGGTCTTGCCGGTTTCCAGCGTGGTGACGATCGGCTCCGGGAACACCTTGGCCTGGTCGAGCTGGGCGATGTAGCTTTGCGCGATCTTCTTTTGGGCATCGTTTTCGGCGAAGATCGTCGAGCGGTACTGCGTGCCGGAGTCCGGACCCTGGAAATTCAGCTGGGTCGGGTTGTGGGCGACCGAGAAATAGACCTGCAGCAGCTGGCCGTAGGTCACCTTCGACGGATCGTAGGTGATCTCGACGGATTCGGCATGCCCGGTGCGGCCTGAGCCGACCGTCTCGTAGACGGCGGTGTCCTTGTCGCCGCCGGTGTAGCCGGAGACGGCCTTGGTGACGCCCTTGACGTGCTGGAACACGCCCTGCACGCCCCAGAAACAACCGCCGGCGAAGACTGCCTTTTCAGTGCCGGTGGCCGCCTTCTCGTCGAGCGCCGGCGGCGGGATCTTCACCGCGTCCTCGGCCGAAACCGCCGGCGTCAGCCAGAAGGCGGCGCCCGCGGCGGCCAGCGCAAGAGCGGCGAGCGCGCTGCGGAAGACGTTCGACGATTGTCTGATGACTGGTTTTTGAATGTCGGTCATGGCTTGAGCTCCTGTGACGTCCATCATGTGGAGTCTATTGGATAAGATACGATCATGCGACGGGCGAGTTGCGGCCGAAGCCTCACTTTCACGTGCATCCGGCTTCGGACCCGCGGGACCGAAGCCGGAAACAGCACCGCCTTTACTTGGCCGGAGCCATCGCATCCGTTGCCGGCTTCATGGCGTCAGCCGCCGGCTTCATGGAATTGGTGGCCATCGGGTCGGCAGGCTTCATCGCATCCGTTGCAGGTTTCATGGCGTCTGCGGCCGGCTTCATCGCATCCGCGGCCGGTTTCATGGCATTTGCAGCCGGCTTCATCGCATTGGTCGCGTCGTCGGCACGGGCGATGCCGCCGGCAAACAGCGGCGTCGAGCACAGAGCGAGAGCGAGCGCCGGCAGCGTCAGGCGGGAAGTGGTCATGATGATCTCCTTGGGGTTGGCGTTGAAGGCGCGCCCTCTTGGCGGCCGTGCTATGCGGCGCCGCTCCATGCGGCGTTGCGCAATTTCTTGTCGAAGCGCGATCTAGTCGGTCGCGGCAGCCAGGATCGGTCCGCCACCGGGCGACTGCACGAGCACGGCGGTGCTCAGGCCGCCGGACGCGGCGGGCAGAGGATATGTCGCGGCCGCGCCGGTCCAGCTGCCGAGTTTTTCGAGCGCATGCACGACATTGGCGTGCGGCAAGGTGCGGCCGGTGTTTTCGCCGCGCGAAACCGGCACCTCGACCACGCCCTTGGCATAGCGCACCAGCCAGACATCGGCGTGGCCGCCAGGTGCGGCGCCGGCGCCGATGCTGATCCTGCCGCCATCGAGTGACAATGCCGGGCCGCTTGTCCGGCCGCTCGCCGCAATCAGCTTTTCGATTTCGCCGGGTGCGGCACCGACGACATCGGCATGGCCGTTGACCACCACTTGCGGCGTGAACGGCCCGTCATGACCGAGCGCCGGCTCATAACTGACCTGGCGCCGGGTGAATTCCTGTTTTCCGAAGATATCCTTCCAGCCGAGATAGTCCCAGTAGGTGACGTTGAACGACAGCGCCAGCACGCCGGGCTGGTCCTTGACCTTGATCAGATTGGCATTGGCCGGCGGGCAGGACGAGCAGCCCTGGCTGGTGAACAGCTCGACCACGCTGAGCGGCTGGGCCGCCGCCGCACCGAGCGACGCTGCCAGCGCAATCGCCGAGAGGCTGGACACTTTGATGAACGTACAGGATCGCGACATCGGCTTGCTCCGTGGGCGGCGGCGCCTGGAAGCACCGCAGATATCCCCACTTCGCCGCTGTCGGCGCCTTCGTTACAGCGCTCACCGGTTTGTGATCGGGCCGCAGGCGTTCTTCCCTTCTCCCCCTGTGGGAGAAGGGAAGAACGCGCCCCTACCGCCAAGGCTGTAGGCTGGTATCCCGTACATAGGCGATGATGGTATCGCTAACGGCGTTCATGTCTTTCAGAACGTCATCGTTCCAAAAGCGCAGAATGCGAAAGCCTTTCTCTTCCAGGTGAGTTTTGCGGACGCTGTCAGACTCCAACTCCGCATGCTGGCTGCCATCGATCTCGACGACCAAGCGTGCTTCGAAGCAGACGAAATCGGCAATGTACTTTCCAATGGGAACCTGGCGCCGAAATTTTATCCGGTCGAGCCTGCGGTCGCGCAGTTCATGCCACAGCCGGTCTTCCGCTTCCGTCATTACACGCCGGAGCGAACGGGCGAAGCTTCGTTTGGCTGGCGGGACAGGTTGATGCGGCATGGCTTAGATTAGCCAGCTATTGCGCTCCGTCCAGCACCCCTCATCCGTCTCGGCGCTACGCGCCGATCCACCTTCTCCCGCAAGGGGAGAAGGCAAGAGGAGCAGCATCTACTGCGTCAGCAGTGTGTCGGACGGTCGCTTGTTGAAGTCGCACTTGCCCATCACGCTGTAGAAGAAGTCGGCGTTCGTAACGTCTGGCAGTGGAGGATTGTTGCCGCCGTCTTCCCATGCCTGATCGCTGGTCTCGCTGCAGGGCACCACGGCGAAGATGTCGACGACCGTGTTGCTGGCAACCTCGACGGGGAGGTATTTGGAAGGGTTCAGGGCCTTTTGTGCCGCGGTGCTGTACCCGGCGCCGAGGTAGAGCCGGTTCGACGTGTCTGTATTGTTCGACCTGAGCGGGTTGACCGGCCCGGACGGCACATCCATCTGCAGATAGAGCTTGTCCATCGTGCTCACGTTGATTGTTGCGCCACTGCTGTTTCCGGCGGAATTCGTGGTCGCGCACGTCGTCTTGAAATAGACGGTGGAGCCGTTCGTTTTTCCGCTTTTTGCCACCGCGGTGCTTTTGTAAACTCCCGCAGTGGCCGTGAAATCGGTTGTTGATCCTACTGTCGTGCACAGTTGGGTCTGAACCAGCGTATCGGTTGGTCCCGTGGTAATAGTTGTCGTCCCGTAACCTTTCGGCTCGGCAGCGGTATAGGTCTTACCACCGCTCGTATAGGAATAACTATACGCTTTGTAGTTGTAGTTGGCCTTCATCATGGCCGTCGGCGTGGTCGTGGAGGTCCAACCGTAGGGAAGGCCGTACAGAGTCATGGTCTTGTTCCAGTAGCCCGAAACGTGATCGACATTGAACGTAGCTTCGACCAGCGCCGGCGTCTTGCTCACCGCCACCGCGCAGGCCTCGGCAAGTTTCGCCATGCCGACCGTGTTCATGCAGATCGCCAGGATTCCCACGGTAACGGTCGGCGTCGCGTCGGCGGTGAGCAAGAC
>NZ_RZRA01000016.1:0-5063 GCF_003998945.1 Mesorhizobium sp. M7A.F.Ca.CA.003.01.2.1
GCGAACGGTCATCTTAGAGAACAAAATATAACATTAAAAGCCTAACTTCTGATCATATGTGTTCACTTTTTTGGATAGGCGCGTGCCCGCATCAGGATCCGGCTACAGCCGCCGAAAGGCCGTCAGGTCATGTAGACGCCGCCGGTCACGTTGACGCCCTGGCCGGTCATGAAGCGGGCTTGATCCGAGCAGAGGAACACGACGACGTCGGCGACATCCTCCGGCAGCTCGAGCCGGCCGAGCGGCGTCTGCGCAATATAGTCGGCGACCACCCGTTCGGGCGTGACTTGCCGCAGATGCGCCTCCCACTCGACTTCGCGCGATTGCATGCCGGTCTTGACGAACCCCGGACAGACGGCATTAACGCGTATCCCCTTGGGCGCGAGCTCGCGGGCAAAGGCCTGCGTCCAGCCGAGCACGGCGAACTTGGATGCCGAATAATGCGCCAGGAGCGGCGCACCGACCTTCGCGGCAAGCGAGGCGGTGTTGACGATGCAGCCCGTGCCCTGCTTGACAAAATGCCGTCCAGCGATCTGATTTGCCAGGAATACACCGCGGGCATTGACCGAAAAGTTGAAGTCCCACTCTTCGTCGGTCAGATCGAGCGCGTGCTGCATGGTGGACACGCCGGCATTGGCGATCAGGATGTCGCAGCCGCCAAGCGCTTCCAGTACGGTGGAGAAGGCCGCCTCGACGGAATCGCGGCGGCGGACATCGACCGTGACGGCGGCGGCACCGCCACCAATTTCCTCAGCCGCCTGACGTGCCGCCTTGGGATCCAGATCGCCGATCGCCACGGCGACGCCCTGCCGCGTCAGGGCGGTCGCGATCGCCCGGCCGATCCCCGCGCCACCGCCCGTCACGAAGGCTCGCTTGCCCGCGAGTTCGGCAAGCACGGGAGGCGTGACGGAGACAGCCGGCATGGTCGTATTCTCTCTGCTTGATGGCGGAACGCATTTTGTTGATATCGAGATGCATACCAATAAAATCGAACACTGCAAACATATTTTTGTTTGAAAATGTTTGATCATGCGGTAGTGTGAAGATCAGCAGACCGCTTCGTCGGCGGCTTACCCACCGGATACATCGATGGCAGACGACACCACCCTTCCTGAGACATCGCCGCATGGCGCACCGCGCGACGCCGATCGTCAGCGCCTTCTCGCGCACGACCGGCAGGCACGCATCCTGGCTTTGCTGCGCCGGACGGGGTCGCTCACCGTCGCCGCGGCAGCGGCCGAACTTGCCGTTTCCGACATGACGATCCGCCGCGATCTCGTCGAACTGGAACGCGAGGGTAGGCTGGTCCGAATCCATGGCGGCGCGATCGAGGCCGACAACCCGCCGCTGGTCGCCATGGACAGCGAAGAGCCGAGTTTCGATTCGCGCTTGCGCCAGCGCCGCGACCCGAAGGCCGCGATTGCCGCGGCCGCGGCCGCGCTGGTTTCGGGATACCGCACGATCGCTTTGGATGTCGGCACCACCACCTATCTGATGGCCGAGCACCTCAGGGACCTTCCGCACGCCAAGGTGTTCACCAACAGCCTCAGGATCGCGGCGGCGCTGAATGGCGGTGTGCCCGAAGTCTATGTTGCCGGCGGCCGCGTACGGGCCGACGAGATGTCGACCGGCGGGCCTGCGGCCATCGCCCAGTTCGAGGCGCTGTGGTTCGATGTCGCCGTGATCGGCGTCTCCGGTATCACAGCGGACGGCCTCTTCGATTATTCCTTCGATGATACCGATATGAAGCGCGCCTATCTGAGGCGGTCAGGCACCAAGATCGTCCTGTGCGATTCCGCCAAATTCCTGCGCATGTCGCTGGTGCGGATAGCGCCACTGTCGGACTTCGACATCCTCATCACCGATGCCGAGCCGCCGGCCAAGATCGTCGCGGCGCTCGCCGCGGCCAAGGTCGACCTGCGCATCGCGCCGCCACTGACGCGCGACTGAGGCGCGCCATTTTCACTTTATCCCCAAGGAGAAGACTCGATGGTATTTGAATTTTTCGGCGACAAGAAGAAGGCTGTCATCTCGATGGCACATATCGGTGCCCTGCCGGGAACGCCCCTCTATGATGCCGATGGCGGCCTCGACAAGCTGATCGATGGCGTACTCTCCGACATCCGCAAGCTGCAGAACGGCGGCGTCGATGCCATCATGTTCGGCAACGAGAACGACCGCCCCTATGTCTTCAAGGCGCCGCCCGAGGGCATTGCCGCCATGACTGCCATCGTCCAGGCGGTGAAGCCCGAGCTGAGAGTGCCGTTTGGCGTCAACTATCTCTGGGATCCGACTGCCAGCGTCGCGATCGGAGCTGCCACCGGAGCCCGTTTCGTGCGCGAGATCTTCACCGGCCTGTTCGCTTCCGATATGGGCTTGTGGGAGCCCGATTGCGCCGCCGCCTCGCGCCTGCGGCACAACCTTGGTCGCGACGACATGAAGCTTCTCTTCAACATCAATGCCGAGTTCGCACACTCGCTCGACCAGCGCCCGATTGAATTGCGTGCCAAGAGCGCGGTGTTCTCGTCGATGGCAGACGCGATCCTCGTCTCCGGTCCGATCACCGGCCAGCCGGCCGACCAGTCCCACCTGCGCAGCGTCTGCGAGACGATCAAGGACGTGCCGGTCTTCGCCAACACCGGCGTGAACATCGACAATGTCCGCGACGTCCTTTCGCTGGCGAGCGGCGTCGTGATCGGGACCCATTTCAAGATCGGTGGCAATACCTGGAACGCCGTCGACGGCGATCGGGTCAAGCGCTTCATGGATGTTGTCGCCACTTTGCGCTGAGGACGGCTTCCACGGCGATGCCGGCCATCGCGCCGGCTCGCGGTGATCATATCGATCGTTGCAGGCCGGCGTCCGGAATGATCGACTGGTATCGAGCAGTGCGACACAACGAGGCAGACAGGTTTCGCCCGCCTGCCCTTCCCAGCATTTCAATGGATTCGACATGGCGTTCGTTCTCGGTCTCGATATCGGCACCACCTCGACGATCGGCATCCTGATCCGGCTTCCCGATCAGGTGCTGGGCCTCGCCTCGCGCCCCGTCACGCTGCATTCCGAGCATGCGGGCTGGGCCGAGGAAGATCCCGCGCAATGGTGGACCAATGTCCGCGACATCGTGCAGGAGTTGCTCAGGACCAGCGGCATCAAGGCCGAGGAAATCGTGGCGGTCGGCACCACCGGCATGCTGCCGGCGGTCGTTTTTCTGAAAGAGAAGGGCGAAGTGCTGCGGCCGAGCATCCAGCAGAGCGACGGCCGCTGTGGCGCCGAAGTGGCCGAACTGCGGACCGAATGCGATGAGACGGCTTTCATCGCCAAGGCCGGCAACGGCATCAACCAACAGCTCGTCACCGCAAAGCTGCGCTGGATTGAGCGTCACGAGCCGGAGGTGTTCAGCCGCATCGCCACCGTTTTCGGCTCCTACGATTATATCAACTGGCGCCTCACCGGCGAACGTGCGGTCGAGCAGAACTGGGCGCTGGAGGCCGGCTTCGTCGACGTTTCGACGCACCGGATCGACGACGATCTGGTGGCGCTCGCGCACATACCGCGCTCGGCCGTGCCACGAAAGATCGCCTCGCATGAGATCCTCGGCTCCGTCTCGGCGAAGGCCGCCGATGAGACAGGCCTGATGGCGGGAACACCGGTCGTCGGCGGTGCAGCCGACATGATCGCCTCCGCGCTTGGCGCCGGCGTCGCCAAGCCGGGCGATGTCCTCCTGAAATTCGGCGGCTCGGTCGATATCCTGATCGCTACCGATCAGATCAAGCCCGATCCGCGCATGTATCTCGATTATCACCTGGTCCCGGGCCTGTTCATGCCCAATGGCTGCATGTCGACAGGCGGCTCCGCCCTCAACTGGTTCGTACGCAATTTCGCCGGCGGCGAGATGGCCGCGGCACAGGCCGAGGGTATTTCCGTACACCAGCGGCTCGATGCGCTGGCGGCAGAGCGTCCCGCCGGTGCCGACGGCCTCATCATCCTGCCCTATTTCCTTGGCGAGAAGACGCCGATCCATGATCCAGCGGCCCGCGGCGTGATCGACGGCCTGACGCTTTCGCACGATATCGGCCATGTCTGGCGCGCTTTGCTCGAGGCCTATGCCTTTGCCATCGCGCATCATGTCGAGGTGCTCAACGACATGGGCCATCGGACCGAGCGCTATCTCGCCTCCGACGGCGGCTCAAGCAGCAAGGTCTGGATGCAGATTGTCGCGGATGTCTTGCAAAAGCCGGTCCAACGCCTGACCGGGCACCCCGGCTCCTGCATCGGCGCTGCCTGGACGGCGGCGATAGGCACCGGCCTGACCGACGACTGGTCGGGCGTTTCCGGTTTCGTCAGCTTCGCCGACCGGCTCGATCCCGACCCGCGAAAGGCCGACATCTACCGCGACGGTTACCGCCGCTATCGCGATCTCTATACACGCCTATCGGCTCCTGGCGCGACCAAAGCGGGATCGCCATCGTGATGTATCGCGCCGTCGCCTGGGACATCGACGGAACGCTGATCGACAGCGAGCCGTTGCATCATCAATCTCTCCTCGCCGGCTGCCGCAACTGGAACGTCGATCTTGACGACCTGCCCGACCAAGCCTTTCGCGGCATCCATATGGGCGACGTCTGGACAATGCTGCGTCCGCGCCTCCCAGTCGGGCTTGACCAGGCGGAGTGGCTCGCCGCCATCAATGCCCACTACGTCGCCAACCGGGCGGACGCCATCCCGATCCCCGAGGCGGTCGAGACGATCCGGACCCTGGCTGACCGCGGCGTCCCGCAGGTCTGCGTGTCAAATTCCGGCCGGCAAGTCGTCAATGCCAATCTGGATGCGCTCGGCGTGCTCGACCATATGAGCCTCACAATCAGCCTCGACGACGTTACGGTCGGCAAACCCGACCCAACGCCCTATCGCGAGGCCTGCCGGCAGCTCGCCATAGCTCCGGGATCCGTCGTCGCTGTGGAAGACAGCCGCACCGGCACCAAGGCAGCACGAGCCGCCGGTCTGTTCGTGGTCGGCTATCTCCCCAGCGGCGGCCTGCTCGGCGACGTCGATCTCAGCAC
>NZ_RZRA01000016.1:5073-18407 GCF_003998945.1 Mesorhizobium sp. M7A.F.Ca.CA.003.01.2.1
TCTCAGTGCCAACCGTCTGTCGTCGATCCTGGACCTGTTTCCCGGCTGAGGGTTTGCGCGTCGCCGCGTCCGGGTGCGCGCTTGGGCAAGCCGGAGGATCGGGCGTCCGCCGGCTGGTCCCAAGCGAATGCCTTGGCAGGAACCAACGAACGTTGGACCGGGTTCCGCTCGTTCCGCATTCGCCTTGCGTCTCGCCGAGCGAGCGGTCCATGCCGCTCGGTCTGCGCAAGTGACGGGATATTTGTTGTCAAAAGCTGCATATCCCGTTTCTCGCATAGGTCAGAGAAGATTTTCTCGCATCTCCATGATGCCTCTCAACCATTTGTTTTCCAGCATTTTTTTAATCCGGCATGATTGGCTCGCGCCGACCAATGCCAGAATTCCTCTTGCGCCGAAGCTGAATTTTAGGCATTCAGGATCAAGTTTGTATCTTTAACATGCAAACCTGATTATCGGAGGATCTGAATGCGGCGTCTTGGTATCCATTCATTTGTCTGGACAAACGGCCTGACCCAGGAGGGCCTGGAAATGGCACTCGCCAAGTCGGCGGATCATGGTTACCGGCTGATCGAGTTCGCTTATCTGCGGCCCGAGAAATTCGACCTCGACCGCCTGGCGAAGCAAGCCAAGGAACTGGACATCGAGATCGTGGTCACGATGGGCCTGTCGGCGGATGCGGACGTCTCGAGCGAGGACAAGGCCGTGGTCACCAAGGGAAAGGCGCTCTTGTCCGACGCGGTCAAGGCGGTCCGCGACATCGGCGGCATCCGATTGGGCGGCATTCTCTATTCGATGCACGGCAAGTATGACGGGCTGCCCACGCGAACCGGCTGGATGAACAGCGCCGACGCCATCGCCGCGACAGCCGAGGTGGCCAGGGATAGCGGCGTGCAGATCGTTCTGGAAGTGGTGAACCGCTTCGAGTCCAACCTCTTGAACACGACCGCGCAAGGCCTGAAGTTCATCAAGGACACCGGCCGCGACGACGTCTTCCTGCATCTCGACACGTTCCACATGAACATCGAGGAGGCGAGCCAGGCCGAGGCGATCCGTCTGGCTGGGGACAAGCTCGGTTATTTCCACTTCAACGAGAACTACCGCGGCTATCTCGGCACCGGTACGATCGATTTCGCGAGCATCTTTTCCGCGCTGGTGGACATTGGCTTCCACAATCGCGACGTCACCTTCGAGAGCTTCTCCAGCGCCATCGTCGATGAAGCCCTGTCGCGTGTGTGCGGCATCTGGCGCGACACCTGGACCGACAACAATCCGCTCGCCGCGCATGCCAAGGCTTTCATCGAAAGCCGTTGGGAAGAAGCCGTGCGCCGGGCCGAGATCAACAAGGCTGCCTGAAGACGAAAGGGCTGCGGGCCGACAAGCGCCCGCGCCATCTCATCCCGAGGAGGACGGGAAGATGACGCAGAACGAAGCTATCACCAACGAGAACGGCGCCACCGCGCCGCTTCTCCTCAGCGCCGAAAATGTCGCGAAGAGCTTTGCAGGCGTTCCCGCCCTGGTCGACGGGCGGATTCGGTTGCGCGCCGGGACGGTCAATGCCTTGTGCGGTGGCAACGGTGCCGGCAAGTCCACCTTCCTCGGCGTGTTGATGGGGATGCTGCGGCGCGACGCCGGATCCGTCACGGTGAAAGGCCGGGAGGTGAATTTCTCCTCCCCCGCCGAGGCGCTCGATGCCGGTATCGCCATCATCACCCAGGAGCTCAGCCCGTTCCTGGACATGACCGTCGCCGAGAACCTCTATCTCGGCCGCGAACAGCGGCGCGGCCGCTTCTTCGTCGACGACAAGTGCATGCTAAGCGACGCGGAGGCGATCCTGGCGCGGTTGAAATTCAACATCCCCGCTGGTGCGCGGTTGCGCGATCTTTCGATCGCGCAGGCCCAACTCGTCGAGATCACCAAGGCAATCAGCCGCCGCAGCGACATCCTGATCATGGACGAACCCACCTCGGCCATTGGCGAGCGCGAGGCGCAGATGCTGTTCGACGCGATCCGCACTCTGACCGCGGAGGGCGTAGGCATCATTTATGTCTCGCACCGCCTGACCGAGATCTTCGAGATCGCCGACGATTATACGGTCTTCCGCGACGGCCGTTTCGTAGGCGGCGGATCGATTTCCGAAATCGACCGCAAGGGCCTGATCCGGTCGATCGTCGGCCGCGACCTGTTGGACCATCATCGCGAACCGAAGGATACCGGCCCGCAGAAACCCTTGCTCGAAGCCCGCGGCTTTGCATCGAAGGGAAAGTTCGCCGACATCGACATGACCGTTCATGCGGGAGAGATCGTCGGCATATACGGGCTTCTCGGCTCCGGTCGCAGCGAGTTCGTGAATGCGCTCTACGGAAACGAGCCGCGGGATTCCGGCCAGGTGCTGATCGAGGGCAAGCCCATCGATCTCAAGACGCCCGCCGATTCCATCGGCGCCGGCATTTCGCTGGTCACGGAGGACCGCAAGCAGACGGGCCTGTCACTGACCGCGTCGGTCGCCCACAACATCACCGTGGCCAACCTGCCGCATTATGCGCGCAAGGGCTTCATGAACGGATCGGCGGAAGGCAGGAGCGTGGTCGAGCACATCAAGCGCTTCTCCATCAAGACGGCGTCGCCGGACCTGCCCGTCCAATCCCTGAGCGGCGGCAACCAGCAGAAGGTTGTCCTTGCGCGCTGTGTCGACACCAACCCCAGGATCCTGATCTGCGACGAGCCGACACGCGGCGTCGACGAAGGCGCCAAGCGCGAGATCTATGCCTTCCTCGGCAATTTCGTGAAGGCGGGAAACGCCGTGCTGATGATCTCGTCCGAGGTGCCCGAAATCCTCGCCAATGCGGATCGCATCGTCGTTTTTCGCCGGGGCCGCATCGCAGGCGAGGTCGCCGGACCCGAGGCCACCCAGGAAACCCTCGTTCATCTGGCTTCCTAGCCAGACGATCCATTTCGTGGAGAAGAATCCAATGGTATCCGCCAGTCAAAGCATGAGCGGCATGAGCCTGGGAAAGTTCATCGCCCGTTATGGCATCGTCATCTCGTTTATCCTCCTGTTCGTCGTGTTGTCGCTGGCGTCGCCGAACTTCCTGTCCACCAACAATCTGCTGAACGTTCTGCGGCAGGTCTCCATGAACGGTGTGCTGGCTGTCGGCATGACCTTCGTGATCCTGACGGCCGGCATCGATCTCTCCATCGGTTCGCTCCTGGCGCTGGCCGGCGCCGTGGCGGCCAGCCTGGTCACCGGCGCGGATGCGTTCAATCCGCTCCTAGCAGTCGCGGCCGGCGTCGCCGTGGGCGCGCTTTGCGGCGCCGTCAATGGCGGGCTGATCGCCTACTTCAAGGTGCCGGCCTTCGTCGCCACGCTCGGAATGCTGAGCGTGGCGCGCGGCGCGACGCTGCTTTACAGCGGCGGCCGCCCGATTCCCAATCTCAGCCTCGAATTCCGCTGGCTCGGCCAGGGTCTCGTGCTCGGCATACCGGTACCGGTGATCATTTTCGCCGTCGTCTTCGCTGTCGCGGCAATCGTCCTGCGCTACTCCATTTACGGAAGACGGGTCTATGCGGTGGGCGGAAACCCGCGCAGCGCGAAGACGAGCGGCATCAACACCACCGGCATCATCTTTTCGGTTTACGTCATCATGGGCGCGCTGGCCGGTCTCGCGGGTGTCATGCTGACGGCCCGCACCACGTCCGCCCTGCCACAGGCGGGCATCGGCTACGAACTCGATGCCATCGCGGCGGTGGTCATCGGCGGAACAAGCCTCACCGGAGGTATCGGCCGCATCGGCTATACGCTGGTGGGCGTGCTGATCATCGGCATGATCAGCAACGGTCTCGATCTGATGGGGGTGTCCTCATACTACCAGCAGATCATCAAGGGTTCGATCATCGTCCTCGCGGTGCTGATCGACCGCTCCCGAGCCGGGAGAGAGTAACAGGCGCAAGCGGCGCGGCCGCACGCAACATGGAGGAAATGCACATGAAAACGACAAGACGCTTCCTGATGGGAGCAGCGGCCGGCCTTGCCCTTGCAGGCATGGTGTTCGGGGGGAGTTCGGCCGACGCCAAGACGTTGAAGATCGCGGCGATCGTCCAGAGCCTCAACACCGAGTACAATGTTCTGTGGGCCGATGCCGCCAAGGCGCACCCCGCGCTTGCGGACGGTACCGCCGCGCTGACAGTTCTCGACGGTCGCCAGGACGTGCTGACGCAGTCGAACCTGTTCGACACAGCCATCACCGAAAAATACGACGCGATCATCTTCATCCCGGTCGACATCGACGCCGGCAATGAACCGATCGAGCGCGCGAAGGCAGCCGGCATCCCGGTGTTCGGCTCCAACACGATGGTTTCCAACACCGCGCTCTACGACGCCTACATCAATTCCAACGATGTCGAGGCCGGCGAAATGCTGGCCAAGGCGGTGATCGACAAGGCCGGCCCGCAGGCCAAGGTCGTGATCCTGGAAGGGATGCTGGGCCAGTCGGCCCAGGTACAGCGGCTTGAAGGGATCCAGAAGGTGCTGAAGGAAAATCCCGGAGTGACCATCCTGGAGCAGAACACCGCCAACTGGTCACGCGCCGAGGCCATCACGCTGATGGAGAATTTCCTGACCTCGCATGGCGATGCGATCCAGGGCGTCCTGGCCGAAAACGACGAGATGGCCGTCGGCGCCATCGAGGGCATCCGCAACCACGGCCTGGATCCCAAGACGGTTCCGGTCGCCGGCGTGGACGGCATCAAGGACGCGCTTGAAGCCGTCAAGCGTGGCGAACAGTCGATGTCCATCCTCCAGGATGCCAACGGACAGGCGCAAGGGGCGATCGACCTCGCGCTGCACAAGATCGTCGGCGACAGCTACAAGCCGCGCGCGGCTGTCTGGGACGTAAACGGCGGCAAGCTCGCCTGGAACGACGGCAAGGACCAGCATTACTACGTGCCGTGGCTGGCGGTGACCTCCGAGAATGTCGACAAGGTGCTTGTCGGCAATTGACGCTCCAACAGGAGGATGCCGCTCGCTCGCGGCATTCTCCTTCGCGTCCGGCGCAGCGGGAATTGCTTGCTTCCGACATCAGGCGGTTCATTCTTTGAGGACTTTGCGTTGCCGGAGGAAAAACAAGCTCGGGTGAAGTATAGGCTGGGAACGAACATGCGGAGTCCGCCATGAACCATGTAACCTTCGCCAGCAGCTCGCCTCGCAGGATCCGCCAGAGCAATTCGGTAGCGACGCTGAACGCGCTCCACCGCTTCGGCCCTTTGAGCCGGGCCGATCTCGCCAGGCATATGGGGGTCAACCGCTCGTCCGCCGGCAATATCGTCCTGGAGTTGGTCGAGGCCGGACTCGTTCGCGAAGTAGCGGAGAACGATGTCGCGAATCCGGCGGGCCAGCCCAGGGCCGGAAGACCGGGTATCCTCGTGGAAATCGTGCCTGAAGCCGTTTTCTTCGCCGGCATAGAGATCGGTGTCGAACATATGACATGCGTCGAGATCGATCTCGCGGGCAAGATCGTTCGCAGCGCCATGACGCGCTTCGAAGGACACGACAGCGATCCGGAGGCCGCGGTCCACATGGCGATCGAACAGGTGTTTCTCGAGATGCGGAAGGATAGCCTGGCGCGATGTCAGGGCATCGGCATCGCGGTGCCCGGACAAATGAACCAGGACGGTTTCATCCACGTCGCACCGATCCTGGGGTGGCGCAATGTCGATCTCACAGGCCTTGCCCGCAGCCTTCTTCCGGCCGAGATCCCGGTATCCGCGGAAAATGACGGCAACGCATTCGGCATCGGCATCACATACAGCCAGCCGGAAGCGGCGAGCGGCGTCACCTTCTTCATGGTCATCGAGAACGGTGTCGGTGGCGGAATTGTCATCGACGGCAAGTTGTTCCGCGGCGGCAATGGCCTGGCCGGAGAAGTCGGCCACCTCAAGACACGGAACCCGACATACCGGAATCTGGAGCAGGCCTTCGGGCGCGACCGCATCCTGTCATCCTATCGCCAGTACAGGCCGGACGCCGACTTGGACTTGTTCCTGCGTGACGTCCGCGATCGTGTTCCTCAAGCGGTGCAGCTCGCCGAAGAATGGGCTGTCTTGTTCGCATTTGCAGTCGTGCAGATCTCGCGGCTGATCGACCCGAACCGCATCGTGCTGGGCGGGTCCGTCGCGGAATTGTATCCATTGGTCGCCGCACGGGTCGACGCGCATATCCGCGAGCTCCAGGCCGCGACCTTTCCTATCCCCGAGATCGTTTTCAACGAGAGCGCCATCTATGGAGCTGCCTTCGGAGCCGCTTGCATGATGCATCAGCGCTTCATGTCGCTCGACAACCAGATGCTCAACAAGGACGCGGTTTCCGGTCCAGACGCCTCGGCGTCGTGAAACCGCAAACGACACCACACCTAGGATTGGACGCTTGATGAACGACCTCCCCCAAACGCTTGCACCGGACTCGCTCGGGCCAACCGTGACGATTGGAGAAATCCTGGTAGAGATCGTCGCGAGGCAGACAGGCACCGGTTTCCGGGAACCGATCGACCTCATTGGCCCCTTTCCGAGTGGCGCGCCCGCCATCTTCATCGATCAATGCGCGCGTATGGGCGGAGCGGCGGCAATGGTGGGCGTGGTGGGCGACGACGATTTCGGCGCGGTCAACATGGAGCGCCTGAAGCGAGACGGCGTAGACACTTCCGCCATCGCTGTTTCCGCGGATTATCCGACGGGCAGCGCCTTTGTCCGCTACCGCACGGACGGAAGCCGCGATTTCGTCTACAACATCGCCAAATCCGCCGCCGCTCGACTGGAATGGACCCCGCAGGTCGAGGCGCTGATCGCGCGTTGCGGGCATATCCACGTCATGGGAACGGTGTTCGCAAGCCCCGCGGCCTGGGCGATCACCGAACGCGCGATCCCGCTGATCAAGGCACGCGGCGGCACCATGTCGCTCGATCCGAACCTGCGCAAAGAATTGCTGGCGCACGGCCAGACCGAGGAGAAATTCGCGAGCCTGGTGGACAAAGCGGACCTGCTGCTGCCGTCGGGCAATGAATTGTTCCTGGCCGCCGGCATGGATGGCGAGGAACGCGCAATCGAGGCGCTGTTCAAACGAGGGGTCAAGGAGATCGCCGTGAAGCGTGGCGAACATGGCGCGTCAGCCCGTCAAAGCACGGGCGCCAGTGCCGATTGTCCCGGCCTCATCGTCGAGGAAACGGACCCCACCGGCGCCGGCGACTGTTTCGGCGGAGCCTATGTCGCATGCCGGCGGTTGGGGATGCCGCTGCGGACTTCGCTCGAATTCGCCAATGCGGCAGGGGCGCGCAACGTCACACGCCTCGGCCCCATGGAGGGAGCCGGCACGCGGGCCGAACTGGAAGATTTCATGGCAAGAACGGCGAGAAGAAGCTGATGCGTGTGGCGATCGAAGATGTGCCGGGCCTGCACAGGGAAGGAAAGAAAATCGGGGTAACCTCGGTGTGCTCGGCGCACCCCCTGGTGCTCAAAGCTGCACTGCGCCACGGCCGGGAAACCGGCACCACCGTCCTGATCGAAGCGACGTGCAACCAGGTCAATCATCTGGGCGGTTATACGGGCATGACGCCGTCCGATTTCGCGGCGATGGTGAAAGCGCTCGCGGCAGTCGAGCAGTGCCCGACAGAGCTGATCGTGCTTGGCGGGGATCATCTCGGTCCCAATCCCTGGAAAGACCGGCCCGCCGAGGAGGCGATGGCGCAGGCCGGGACAATGGTCGATGCTTATGTCCGCGCCGGCTTCCGCAAGATCCATCTCGATGCATCGATGGGCTGCGCGGGTGAACCGGCGACGCTAGACGACCATACGGTGGCCGAGCGCGCAGCCAGAATGGCGGGCGTCGCGGAACAGGCGGCCGCGCAGAGCGGCGGGGCAAGCCCGGTCTACATCATCGGGACGGAGGTGCCGCCTCCCGGTGGCGCCGATCACGCTTTGGATGCGATCACCCCGACCAGTCCGGAGGCGGCTCGCCAGACACATGCCATTCACGCCAAAGCATTCCAGGCCGCCGGGCTTGAAAGCGCGTTTTCCCGCGTCATCGGGCTTGTCGTGCAGCCGGGCGTGGAGTTCGGCAACCAGAATGTGATTTTTTACGATCGGACCAAGGCCAGCGATCTGGCGGCAACTCTGAACACATTGCCGTCGCTCATTTTCGAAGCGCATTCGACGGACTATCAGGGCGAGAGGCCGCTGCGTGAACTCGTCGAAGATGGCTTCGCCATCCTCAAGGTCGGCCCCGAGCTGACCTTCAAACTGCGCGAGGCGCTGTACGCGCTCGACCTGATCGCTTCCGATCTGGTGCCTTTCTATGGCCAGCGGCCGCTTTATCAGGCCATGGAAGAGCTGATGCAAGCCGCGCCCAAGAACTGGGCAAGCCACTATCATGGCAGCGATGCCGACAAGCGGACGCTGCGCCACTACTCCTATTCCGATCGCATCCGATATTATTGGGCGACCCCGCAAGCCCGTGCCGCCTGCGACCGGCTCTTCGACGCGTTGAAGGGCCGCAAGGTGCCGGTGACGCTGTTTCTCCAGCACCTGCCTTCGGCGCTCGCTTGGGCCGCCCGCGGCTGCGACGTCGAGGAGATCGCGATCGATCACGTCCAGCGAAGCATCGAGATCTACGCCCGGGCATGCGGCACCTGAGCCCTCGTCCGGTTCTTCAAGGCCAGAGCGGATGGGCTGGCGGGCGGCAGAAATACTTACAGCGATGGTCCCAATCGGATCGGGCTGCCGTCGCTGAAACGGGATTGACGGAACCTGTGGAGATTGTGCCCGGTCTCGTTGCCCTGGATCAAATCGGACAGGATGCGGCCCATTCCGGGTCCTATGCCGAAGCCGTGGCCGCTCATCCCGGTCGCGACAACGAGGCCTGGGAACGCAGCGGCGCGATCGACGATGGGCACGACATCAGGCATCGCATCGATCATGCCCGCCCAGCTCGCCTTGAGCGGTACGGTCGTGAACTGAGGGAAAAGCTCCCTGAACCCGCCGTCGATGGCGCGGAGCGCCGACGTCTCGGGAGCCGGATTGAGGACGCGCATCCGTTCGAAAGGGCTTTCTTCATCCGCGTTCCAGCTGCGCGGGGTCGACCAGCCGTCCGGGTAGCCTCGCGGCGCGGCCGGCAGGTAGCGTGTGCCGAACGGATTGGCCATCAGGGCGCTGACATATTTGCCTGCATGGCGAAATGCGTCCGGCCCTATGTAGAGTTGGCTGCTGCCTCCCGATGCGAGCGTGTACCCGCCATCCTGCCTGCGCCGGAAAGCGATGCGTTCGTCCGCGGCGGCACCGGCGTGGATTTCCGCCATCGGCGCTGTCGCAGCGACAGTCGCCCTGACGCTGAGCTGCGGAATCGAGATGCCGTGGGCGCGCAGGAACAGCGACGTCCACGCGCCGCTGGCGACGAGGACGCTCGAGGCCGCGATGAGCCCTTTCTCGGTCCAGACGCCACTGATGCGTCCCGCGGAGATGTCGAGCATACGTGCCGCGCAATTCTCGATGATCGTCGCGCCTTCGCGGGCCGCCAGGCGAGCAAGCGCGGGCACGGCGACCCAAGGTTCTGCCCGCATGTCCGATGGAGTGATCATTGCGCCTTTGAACAGTCGCGACATGGCCGGGATCAGGCTTGCCAGCTCACCCTGGTCGAGGAGACGCGTGTCGACGCCATGAGCCTGGGCGATCTTCAGGAATTTCGCGAAGCCGGCCATCTCCTTGTCTGTTCGCGCAAGATAGGTAACGCCCGTCTGCTTCAGTCCTATGTCCTCGCCACATTCCTGTGCCAGTTGCCGCCAGAGGCGCTGCGCTTCGATGACGATCGGCAGTTCGTCGGCATCGCGGCCCTGCTGCCGGATCCAGCCCCAGTTGCGCGAGGATTGCTCGGCGGCGATGCGTCCCTTTTCCAGCAGCGTCACCGAGACGTTCCGCCGCGCCAGGAACAGTGCCGTGGTCACGCCAATGACCCCGCCGCCGATGATCACGACGTCCGAGGTCCTCGGCAGGGGCTGCTGGAACTGGATCGGGGTGGCTTCAGTGAAGGGGAAGATTGTCAAAGAGCACTATCCTTTGGCATTCCGCAGCGGCGTCCGGTCTACACACTTGATATCAGGGCAGCGATATCTGGCCGCCGTGAGATGTCGATACCACGCGAGGAGATTGATCGTCAGCTGCTGCTTGCCGGGAACGACGAGGCCAGATCGCGGCGCCGGCAAATCCACGCTTCTGAAATCAATTTCCGGGCCATGGCGCCGACCGGGGGCACGCTTGCCTTCAACAGCGAGTCGATCGCCGGCCAGGCGCCGGAAAAGCTATGCCGGAAGGGCCTGGCACTGGTGTCGGAAGGCCGCAGTATCTTCCGGACACTGACGGTGCGGGAAAACCTGCTGCTCGGCGGCATGATCCGCAAGGACAAGGCCGAAGCGGCCGCCGATCTGGGAACGGGTTCTGGAAATCTTCCGATCCTCAGGACCCGCTACCGCGGCGTTGCCGGCCACCTTTCCGGCGGCGAGCAGCAGCAGCTTGCCATCGCCCGCGCCATCCTGCAGCGCCCGTCGCTGATGATGATCGATGAACCGTCGCTTGGCCTTGCGCCGCTGGTGATCGACCAGGTCTACGAAAGCCTCCGCCAGCTTAACGCCAGCGGGCTGACCCTGCTCGTCGTCGAACGGTCCACCGCTCGCATTCTCGACCTCGCTTCCCGCGTCTACGTGCCGCGCAACGGCCATAACGCGCTGGAGGGTTCGGCAAGCGAGCTTGCCGACGGGCATGCGCTGGAAAAGGCCTATTTCGACTATGGCGATCGTCAGACGGCGCACGCATAATCGGGCAGGCAAGGGCTACAACAATGATTTTCGACTACTGCGTCATCGGCGGCGGCATC
Source organism: Mesorhizobium sp. M7A.F.Ca.CA.003.01.2.1 (assembly GCF_003998945.1). Classification (NCBI taxonomy): domain Bacteria; kingdom Pseudomonadati; phylum Pseudomonadota; class Alphaproteobacteria; order Hyphomicrobiales; family Phyllobacteriaceae; genus Mesorhizobium; species Mesorhizobium sp. M7A.F.Ca.CA.003.01.2.1. Next base: position 15,980 of record NZ_RZRA01000016.1, read on the forward strand.
GTCGGCCTGGCGACGGCCATGCGGCTGCTGGAAACATATCCCGGCTGCAGCCTGATCCTGTTGGAAAAAGAGGAGGCTCTCGGCAAGCACCAGACCGGCCACAACAGTGGTGTCATCCATGCCGGCATCTACTATCCGCCAGGCAGCCTGAAGGCCGAGCTCTGCCGCAAGGGCGCGGATGCCACCAAGGCCTTCTGCCAGGAGAACGGCATCCGCTTCGATGTCTGCGGCAAACTGCTCGTCGCCACCTCCGCACTCGAAGTGCAGCGCATGGAGGCGCTCCACGAACGCTCGAAGCAGAACACGATCGAAGTCCGGCGCGTCAGCGAGGGTGAATTGAAGGAGCGGGAACCGAACATCCGCGGTCTCGGCGCGCTTTTCGTGGCCTCGACCGGCATCGTCAGCTATGCCGATGTCTGCCAAGCCATGGGGCGGCGCATCAGGGCGCTTGGCGGCGAGATCCGCCTGTCGACGCGCGTCACCGGCATTCGCGAAGTCATCGATTCCGTCGATATCGCGTCGGCCGGCGAAAACTGGCAGGCGAAAAAACTGGTGGTCTGCGGCGGTCTCCAATCAGACCGGCTGGCCGTGCTCGCCGGGCTTTCGATCGAGCATCGCATCGTTCCCTTCCGCGGCGAATACTATCGCCTTCCCGCATCGAAGAACGACATTGTCCGCCATCTGATCTATCCCGTCCCGGATCCAGCCCTGCCCTTCCTTGGCGTGCACCTGACGCGGATGATCGACGGCAGCGTCACGGTCGGGCCGAATGCCGTTATCGGTTTTGCCCGCGAAGGCTATCCACGGCTTTCGTTCAATGTTTCGGACATGGCCGACTACGCGCTGTTTCCCGGCTTCTGGAAAACCGTGTTCGCCAACCGCGGATCTGCGGTAACGGAACTCCGCAACTCGCTCTGGAAGCCAGGCTATCTGAAGGAGTGCCGGAAATACTGTCCGAGCCTCAAGCTCGCCGACCTGCTCCCGCACGAAGCAGGCATCCGCGCGCAAGCCGTGCGCAAGGACGGTGCCCTCATCCATGATTTCCTGTTCGCACAAACGGACCGCATGCTGCACGTCTGCAACGCGCCTTCCCCCGCCGCCACCTCGGCGATCCCGATTGCAGAGATGATTCGAGATCGCCTCATACAGGGCTGCTGAAAATGAGGCGGTACGCACTGGAGCCCAACTGAACGCTGGAGTATCTGCCTTGGCCAAGAAGGGAATTAGGGCACCGGCCGCGGCCAACGCAGCTTTTGCGTCGGAACCAGATCGGCGCACCACCAGGCCAGCAATGCCGCTCCCGGCGAGAGGGTAGCAACTTGGCCTGCGGTTTCCGCAAGCAAAGGTTCCGTGTGGACGACGGCTTTTTTGGCTGCGCAAAGATCTCAGGCGAAACGACGGCTGACGTCATTGGCAGGGTTCGCTCCCGGCTGACCGCCATTTTGTCGACCGTCATAGCTGGACGGCCTCCCTATGGCACCAGAATGGTACACGTCCATAAGACGCACCGACACCCAAGCCAGCCTAGCTAACCAGAAGCCTTTAAGTCTTTGAAATTATGTCTCTATTTATGGTACCGTTGGCTGGGATCGAACCAGCGACCTCCGGATCCACAATCCGGCGCTCTAACCATCTGAGCTACAACGGCACGTTGCCTGAGCGGATCGAAACAGAAACTCATCCGCCGCTCTGTCGTTCGGCGATGCGTCCTTACGGGCTTATGGATTCTAATTCAAGGCTTTTGGAAAGCAAAGGTCACTTCCCCACATCGGCGCGGCATTCGCCCGGCAAGAAGGCGCAGGCAAGGACCAGGCGACGGACAAAGAAAAAGGCCGGCGGGAGGAGGTGCCGGCCTTTTCCTGTTACGAGCCAGCGGGAGGAGGTGCTGGCTGGTCACCCCGGGGAGCAGAGGGAGGAGGTTCCACTCACCGGGTATTCCTTGATGGCTGCCATCATACACCTGATCGTTTTTAAGAAAATGCGACCTTTTGTTGCATCTTCAGATCATGCGCAAATGTTAGGCAACCTTGATTTCCTTCATCGCCTTCTCGAAGGCGGTCTTGATCGGCTTGGAGACGTCCTCGGCGGCCTTGGAGGCAACGGCCTGGAAGTCCTTGGCCTGCTCGACGGTCGATTCGACGCGCTTGCGCAGGAAGGCGGTCTGCAGCTCGACGACTTCCGACAGCGACTTGGCGCCGATCAGGGCTTCGAGGTGGGAAAAACCGGCCTCGGCATTGGCACGCAAAGCGGAGATGGTCTTGAGCGACAGGTCGTTGGAAACGGTCTTGGCGGTCTCGTAGGTCGACTCCAGAGCCTTCTGGGTCTCCTCGGCGCCGGTCTTCAGCTTGGCATAAGCCTCTTTCGACTGCTCAACGCCCTTTTCGGCGAAAGCGCGAATCTGGTCAGTGGCCTTGGAAGCGTCGAAGCT
>NZ_RZRA01001700.1:0-421 GCF_003998945.1 Mesorhizobium sp. M7A.F.Ca.CA.003.01.2.1
GTGTCGTGCTGATGGCAGGCTGCGACAAGACCACCCCGTCGCTGGTCATGGGCGCGGCCTCCTGCGACCTGCCGTCGATCGTCATTTCCGGCGGGCCGATGCTCAATGGCCGTTTCCAGGGCCGCGAGATAGGTTCCGGCACCGATGTCTGGAAATTCTCCGAGGATGTCCGCGCCGGCGTGATGAGCGAGCAGGATTTCGCTAATGCCGAGAGTGCCATGTCACGCTCGCCGGGTCATTGCATGACCATGGGCACGGCCTCGACCATGGCCTCGATGGTCGAAGCGCTCGGCCTGGCGCTGCCGGGCAACGCTGCCTATCCGGCGGTCGACGCGCGCCGCAGCCGCATCGCCCGCATGACGGGGCGGCGCATCGTCGAGATGGTCAATGAGAATCTCCGCCCGTCCGCCATCCTCAAGAA
>NZ_RZRA01001701.1:0-420 GCF_003998945.1 Mesorhizobium sp. M7A.F.Ca.CA.003.01.2.1
TGGCAACCGCCATGGCAATCATGCCGGCGAAGGCGAAACGCAGCGCTGTCGAGGTGGCTGATGTCATTGCACTGCACAATAAGTGCAGGGGTCGCTGAAACAATCGCCATCTGTTGGGCCAGCGCGTGCGCGGGACGTGGTGCTCGCCTCGACTTTCCTCAAGCCGGAACGCTTGGCGGCTGCTCAGCAGCGGCCGCCGGCGTGCAACGGGGCCGTCTCGTGCACTGTCCGCCGTGCCGTCAGCCTGAACGGCACATCGCCCAGTTCGCGTTCCGACATGGTGTTCAGCACCGGATGCGAAAGCGGATCGGTCAGCCATCTCTGCGTTTCGCTGTCCGGGTGCGGCTCATACGGCGTACTCGCAGCGAAAAAGACCTTCAGCGACGACGACAAGATCCTCAGCATTTCCGGCTCCACAGG
>NZ_RZRA01001702.1:0-418 GCF_003998945.1 Mesorhizobium sp. M7A.F.Ca.CA.003.01.2.1
CGCGCGACCTGCTCGGCTTCGTCGACGGGACCGCCAACCCGACCGGCCTCGACTTGCCCGCCTCTGCGCTCATCGGCGATGAAGACGCCGACTTCGCCGGCGGCAGCTATGTCGTCGTCCAGAAATATCTCCACGACATGCAGGCCTGGGCGCGCATTCCGACGCCCGAGCAGGAAGCGATCATCGGCCGCACCAAGATCGACAACATCGAAATCGACGATGACGATGCGCCGCGCAAATCGCACAAGTCGCTGGCCACCATCGAGGATGCCGCCGGCAACGAGTACGATATTTTGCGCGACAACATGCCGTTTGGCAGGCCGGGGCAGAACGAGTTCGGCACCTACTTCATCGGCTATTCCAGATATCTTTGGGTCACCGAAAAAATGCTGCAGCGCATGTATATCGGCGAGCCGCC
>NZ_RZRA01001703.1:0-416 GCF_003998945.1 Mesorhizobium sp. M7A.F.Ca.CA.003.01.2.1
ATGCTGGCGCGTCAAACCGACCGGGCGAGAAACTGATCGATGTATGTCATCCGCATGAAGAACTGCGCTTTCTTTGCCCGGCACGGCGTGCTGGACGAGGAGGAACGGCTCGGCCAGCGCTTCTATGTCGATGCCGTTCTGACCGTTGATCCAGGCCGGGCGCTTGCCGAAGATTCGATCGAGGATACAGTCCACTACGGCGTTGCATTCAGCGTCATTGAAAAGATCATCACCGGGCAGCGCCGTTTTCTGATCGAGTCGCTGGCGCTCGAAGTGGCCCGTGCGCTGACGGCGCGTTTTCCGCAGATAAAGAAAGCCGAGATCACGGTGCGCAAGCCGAACGCACCAGTGCCCGGCGTGCTCGATTATGTCGAGGTGACCGTTGTCTGGCCCGAATAGTACCGTTTATCTCAGCC
>NZ_RZRA01001704.1:0-415 GCF_003998945.1 Mesorhizobium sp. M7A.F.Ca.CA.003.01.2.1
CCATGGCCGCCTCGAGGGCCGCCATTTCGGCCGCGACTTCGCTGACCGGCCCGGCGCCGTTCATCACTTCGGCGACAGCGCTGTGGCCTTCCATGTCGCCGACATCCTGGCTGAAATAGCCGATGGTGACGCCGCGATCGACCTGCACCTGGCCTTCGTCTGGCTGCTCCTGGCCGGTGATCATGCGAAACAGCGTCGTCTTGCCGGCGCCGTTCGGCCCGACGAGGCCGACCTTCTCGCCCTTCTGCAGGGACGCCGACGCTTCGATGAAGACAAGCTGACGGCCGTTCTGCTTGCTGATGCTTTCAAGTCTGATCATGCGGTGTCCGGGGAATTTTGCTTGCGTGAAACGATTTGCCCGGCGCCTTACGCGAAGGATAGCCGCAAAGGAAGAGGCGCAAGCGCCGCACACCGC
>NZ_RZRA01001705.1:0-410 GCF_003998945.1 Mesorhizobium sp. M7A.F.Ca.CA.003.01.2.1
CGCCTGGCTGGCGATCGTGTTCCCTTGTCTGTTGCTCAATTATGTCGGGCAAGGCGCCTTCGTGCTGGCAAATGGCGGCGTTGTCGGTCATCCGTTCTTCGAGATGAACCAGGGCTGGACGCTTATTCCGATGGTCGTGCTTGCCACGGCGGCGACCGTGATCGCCTGCCAGGCGGTGATCTCCGGCGCCTTTTCGCTGACCAGGCAAGCGGTACAGCTCAACATGCTGCCGCGTTTCGTCATCCAGCACACGTCGGAAAAACAGTCGGGCCAGATCTATCTGCCGCGCATCAACCTGATGCTGGCGCTGGTGGTGATGCTGCTGGTGGTCGGCTTCGGCGAATCCAGCCGGCTGGCCTCGGCCTACGGTATTTCGGTGACCGGCAATATGCTGGTGACGAACATACTGC
>NZ_RZRA01001706.1:0-410 GCF_003998945.1 Mesorhizobium sp. M7A.F.Ca.CA.003.01.2.1
GTGCTGCTCCTCTCCGAGGCGGGCGCCGAGCTACTGGTCACGGAGGCCGCTGCGAAGGATTTCGTGTCTGATGCGTTTGCGCATTGCAAGTTCATCGGCTTCACCTCCGGGGCCGAGCCGCTCCTGATCAAAGCAGGCGTCGCTCCCGATGCCGATGAGGGGCTGAGGCGGCTGGATTCGGCAGCTTCGGTAGCTGCGTTTGTGCAGTCATGCCGCAAACTGCGGCTCTGGGCGCGGGAGGCGGCTGTCAAACTTTGATGCGATGGCGTCAGCTGTTTCCGTTGGCGCGTCCGCACTCTTTGGTTTGCCGCCAACCCAGCCGGCACCGCGGTCTACGAGCGATCTTCCTTGCTGGACGCTTGTCGCCGCTGCTTCTCCAGAACCTCGTCGGTCCCAACCAGCTTCTTTGC
>NZ_RZRA01001707.1:0-410 GCF_003998945.1 Mesorhizobium sp. M7A.F.Ca.CA.003.01.2.1
CACCGACGTCGGTGGCATTGATGTCGGGGTCCCATTTAAGTTCGTTTTCTAAGTCTTGTTTAATATCTCTGTCGGATCGCATGTCACAGTTCCTCATAGTGGATCAACACTCAGCACCTGCACGCCTCGAGAAAGGTCGCCTTGACGCAGACGGATGGCGTTACTGCTCTCGCACCCGGCAACAGTGGCATCCGATATTGCCGATGCGCCGCTCCTAAAGCCTCCCATTGAGCCTCGTCATTCCTTCAGAACAAGGCAAACGAAATTTATGATGAATTCAACGCAATTATCTTGCAGTCACTTTCGGTTCGAATGCCGACACGACGCGGCTCTTCCCTTTTTGATTTTCCATGTGTTTCCGATGAAGTCTTCGTGCCCGCCCGAGCGGGGTGATCGCCTCGTTCGTAAAG
>NZ_RZRA01001708.1:0-409 GCF_003998945.1 Mesorhizobium sp. M7A.F.Ca.CA.003.01.2.1
CATCCGCAACATGGCGACCGTCGGCGGCAATCTTTTTGCCCCGAGCCCGTATGGCGATTTCGCTGTTGCCCTGCTGGCGCTCGATGCGACGGTCAGCACCGATGACGGTGAAACGCCGATCGAGACTTTTCTGGCCAATCGGGGCGGCAGCCGCGTCGTCGTCACTTCCGTGAGCTTCACGCTTCCGAAGGCCGACAGTTTCCGCTTCCTGAAAGTGTCGAGGGTCAAGCCCAAGGGCGTCTCCGTGCTCAGCATAGCCGGTGCTCTGGAACTGTCGTCGGATGGCTCGGTGACCTCGGCGCGGATCGCACTCGGCTGCATGGCGGATCGGCCCATGCGCGCCAGGGCGGCGGAAAAAGCGCTGATCGGCCGAACGCTAACCGCTGACGGCATCGCGCCGGCCTTGGCC
>NZ_RZRA01001709.1:0-409 GCF_003998945.1 Mesorhizobium sp. M7A.F.Ca.CA.003.01.2.1
CCTATGCGGCGATGAACGTTTCGGCGCAGATCCGGCTTGGCCAGTTGCAGACCAATCTGCAGCGGCTGCGCGAGAAGGCCGGCACGCTGGGCAGCCGCTACGTGCTGGTCGACATTCCGGCAGCCCAGGTCGAAGCGGTCGAGAACGACCGCGTCGTGCTTCGCCACACCGCGATCGTCGGCAAGATCGATCGCCAGACGCCGATCGTCAATTCAAAGATCAACGAGATCATCGTCAATCCATACTGGAACGCGCCGGTCTCGATCGTGCGCAAGGACATCATTCCGCTGATGCGGAAAAATCCCGATTATCTCAAGAACAGCCACATCCGCCTGTTCGCGCCCGATGGCAGCGAAGTCGATCCGATGAATGTCGACTGGTCGACCGACGACGCCGCCAAGTACCGGTT
>NZ_RZRA01000170.1:0-7380 GCF_003998945.1 Mesorhizobium sp. M7A.F.Ca.CA.003.01.2.1
GTCCTGAAATATGGCGTCGGCGGCGGAAACCTGCGCGACAAGGGCACGGCGCTGGCTTCCACTGCCAACTTCCTCAAGGGCCATGGCTGGCGGGCAGGTGCGAGCGCGAGTGCGAATATGGGCGCGATTGCCGGCTGGAATTCCGCGAGCGTCTATCAGCAGGCCATCGCCCGCATTGCCACGGCGATCGACGGCGATTGACGGAACATGCACCGGGCAGAAGGCCCCGGCCATTTTTGACTTGATCGAAAACCCGGCGTGAATGCCGGGTTTTTATTTGATTTCGAGCGTGTAGGAGCAGCCGGCCAGGGTCTTGCCGGGATGGGACTCGACGGTCGAGACGTTGAGCTTGACGTCGGTGGAGAAGGTCAATCCTTCCGACTCTTCGGTGCTTTGGACAACGACCTTTTCGCCAAGGAATTTTTGCGGCGTGGAAAACACGGCCATGACGTCGAGTTCTTTTGCAAGCTCCGGCGCGGCAACGCCGTCGAGCACGGCCATCGGCCCCGCAGCGGTAAACACGATCGATCCTGTCTCGCGGTTGAACACGCGGATTTTGGCCGGCAGTTCGTATTGGCTGAGAAACGGATTGGCGGAGGCAACCTCCTTCCAGCCAAGCGTTTCAACGGCACCCGGTGCGCTGGACAGCCACAGGGCAAAGTCGTTGTAAGTCGGAACGTCCGCCCTGCACTCGATCAGCGCGGGAAGGTCAAGAGAGGCGGGGTCGAACTCCTGGCCGGCGGCCGGCGTCGCCAGAACAACCAGCGGCGCCAGGCAGCGACCGAAACCGCGCATCCGCCCTACTTGGCGCGGTTGCGCGCTGCCAGCGTTCTCAGCCGCAGTGCATTGAGGCGGATGAAGCCGGCGGCGTCCTTCTGGTCATAGGCGCCACGGTCATCCTCGAAAGTGACCAGCGCATCGGAGTAAAGCGTCTTCTTCGACTTGCGGCCGGTGACCATGACGTTGCCCTTGTAGAGCTTGAGCCGCACCGTGCCCTCGACGTCTTCCTGGCTCTTGTCGATCATCGCCTGCAGCATCAGCCGTTCGGGCGCAAACCAGAAGCCGTTATAGATCAGCTCGGCGTAACGCGGCATGAACTCGTCCTTGAGGTGGGCCGCACCTCGGTCGAGCGTGATCGATTCGATGGCCCGGTGGGCGGCGATCAGGATGGTGCCGCCTGGCGTTTCGTAGACGCCGCGCGACTTCATGCCGACGAAGCGGTTCTCGACCAGGTCGAGCCGGCCGATGCCATTGTCGCGGCCGAGATCGTTGAGCGCCGCCAGCATGGTTGCCGGCGACAGCTTCTTGCCGTTGAGCGCGATCGGGTCGCCCTTCAGGAACTCGATCTCGATCTCGGTGACCTTGTCGGGCGCATCCATCGGCGAAACGGTGCGCTGGTGGACGAATTCCGGCGGCTCGCTCCATGGATCTTCCAGAACCTTGCCCTCGGAAGAGGAGTGCAGCAGGTTGGCGTCGACCGAGAACGGCGCCTCGCCCTTCTTGTCCTTCGGCACGGGGATCTGGTGCTGTTCGGCAAAGTTCATCAGGTCGGTGCGCGACTTGAACGACCAGTCGCGCCACGGCGCGATGACCTTGATGTCGGGGTTCAGTGCGTAAGCCGAGAGCTCGAAGCGAACCTGATCGTTGCCCTTGCCGGTGGCGCCATGCGCGATCGCATCGGCGCCGGTTTCCCGGGCTATATCGACCAGATGCTTGGAGATCAGCGGCCGGGCGATCGAGGTGCCGAGCAGATAGGTGCCTTCATAGACGGTGTTGGCGCGGAACATCGGGAAGACGAAGTCGGCGACGAATTCCTCGCGCACATCGACGATACGGATGTCCTTGATGCCCATCATCTCGGCCTTGCGGCGCGCCGGTTCCAGCTCTTCACCCTGACCGAGATCGGCGGTGAAGGTGATGACCTCGGCGCCGAACTCGGTCTGCAGCCATTTCAGGATGATGGATGTGTCGAGACCGCCGGAATAGGAGAGCACGACTTTCTTGATGTCTTTGGTTTTGGACATTTTTACCCCGTCGGTGGCGGACGCCCCAGCCTGGGCGTCACAGATTGTCGCAGCGCCTTTTAGCAGGAACGGCAGAGCGAGCAAGCACGCGTGCATGCATGGCTTCTGGTCCAGCGCATGGCGGGAGCGCGATGCCTGGGCCGTGGCGTTTTGGCGGGACCGTGCCATGGCGCCCCGCATCGCAGCACTAAGAAGATGCAGTTCAGCACGGAGCGCGGTCTATCCGCGCGACGGGGCCGACCGCGAGCGGTTGGTCAGCAACGCCGACCTTGCCATGTACCGGGCGAAGAACGACGTGACGCGAGCCGTCTGCTTCTACGAATCCGCCATGGACGAGACGGCGCGGGCGCGCCGCGCCTTGGCCACCGACCTTCGCCAGGCGATCGACCGCGGCGAGCTTTCGCTTCACTATCAGGTGCAGACCTCGGTCCCGACCGGCGCCACCTGCGGCTACGAAGCGCTGCTGCGCTGGACCCATCCCGTGCATGGCATGATCCCGCCCGCCGAATTCATCCCGATTGCCGAAGAGAACGGCTCGATCATGGCGATCGGCGAATGGGTGCTGCGGACCGCGTGCCGGCAGGCGGCCTCGTGGGGCAATGGCCACAAGATCGCGGTCAATTTGTCGCCGGTGCAGTTCGCCCATGCCGATCTCGCCAAGCTCGTCCATCAGATCCTGATCGAGACCGGGCTGTCGCCGAAACGGCTGGAGCTGGAGTTGACCGAATCGACGATCGTCGCCGACAAGGTGCGCACGCTGCATGTCCTGCGCCAGGTCAAGGCGCTTGGGGTGACGATCGCGATCGACGATTTCGGCACCGGCTATTCATCGCTCGATACGCTGCGCTCGTTTCCCTTCGACAAGATCAAGCTCGACCGCTCATTCATGGCCGATGTCGAGCGAAGCCCGCAGGCCAAGGCCATCATCCGGGCGGTGCTGACGCTGGGCCGCAGCCTCGACATTCCGGTGCTCGCCGAAGGCGTCGAGACACATGTCCAGCTCACCATCCTGCAGGTCGAAGGCTGCAATGAGGCGCAAGGCTATTTTCTCGGCCGGCCCAAGCCGATCGACCAGATCACCGGGGACACCGATGTCCGCAACGATCGACTCTTCGCGGAGGAGCCAGCGAGGATACGGCTGAGCAGGCAGGCATAGGACTGCCGCGGCCGGCGCCCAGCGAATGCCGTGCAGACGCCTGCTGGATCGAGATCGGATCGCTGCTGTGTCTGGCGTCGACATGGCGCATCCTGTATAGGCCTCCCAATTCCCCGGGGCCGCTCATGTCGTTCATTCCAGACACCACCACGCTGATCCAGTTCGCCATCGCCACGGTCATCCTGGCGATCACGCCGGGGCCGGACATGACCCTGTTCGTCTCGCGCACGCTGAGCCAGGGCCGTGCCACCGGCTTTGCCTCGATGGCCGGCGCGCTGTGCGGCACGCTGATCCACACCACGCTGGTGGTGGTCGGCGTCTCGGCGCTGATCGTCGCCTCGCCGATGGCATTCTTCGTGCTGAAGATCTTCGGCGCCGGCTATCTCGTCTTCCTGGCCTGGCAGGCAATCACCAGGGGCTCGGCCTTTTCGCCGGAGAAGAAGACGGGACCCGAGATTTCGCTGTTGCGCAGCTGGGCGGCGGGCCTCGGCGTCAATCTGCTCAACCCGAAGATCATCCTGTTCTTCATGACCTTCCTGCCGCAGTTCGTCTCCGCACATGATCCGAACGCACCGGGAAAGCTGTTTTTCCTGGGCACGATGTTCATCGTGCTGTCGGTCCCGGTGACGGTGCCGATGGTGCTGGCGGCGGAAAAGTTTTCGGCGGCGATGAAGGCAAGCCCGCGCGTTACGCGGGTGGTCGACTATCTGTTTGCCGGCGTGTTCTCCGCCTTCGCCCTCAAGATCCTGACGGCCCAGGCGAAGTAGGCGCCGTCATCCTGTCCGGCCATCCTCTTTTGATTCTGGTTCGCCTTGCCACCAGCTTGCGGCCCAGCGCCCGGCGCTGAGCCAGTAAAAGATACCACCGACCATGCCGCTGCCGATCACGGCCATGATGGCGCTGGTGTCCCTGACGGCGAAGGCGGTGTCACCGCTGTGGTCGGCAAGCCCGAGGAAAACACCGGCAACCACCGCGCCCGCCAGCGCATAGAACAGCCAGTCGCGCCGGCCCAGGATTTCGGCAAGCAGGATGACGACAGAGGCCGGCATCAGGGCGAAATAGGCGACGAACAGGGCGGCGAAGGGAATTGAAAAATACAGGGAAGCCGTCGCCGTCGGATGCGCATGCTCCGGCGTGTAGCCGAGCGATGCCAGGAACAGGATGTTGAGGAAGGCGCTCGCCGCCAGCGAGGCGACGGCATAGCCGAACAGGATGACGGTGAAACGGATGAGGTAGCCGACGAGACGCGCCATCAATCCCGGCCCAGATTCCGGCCCGTGCCGGACCTGCGTCCAGCCAGAAGCCAGTAGATCCAACCGGCGGCGATGCCGGCGGTGGCGAGAAAACCCAGAAAGCCCGGATTGAAGACAAAGCTGCTGGCCGAGCGCGGCATGGATACGCCAAAGGCAATGGACGTGATCGCACCAGTGGCGGCGAAGTAGAACCATCCTCGAAGTGAGAACCGTTCGGCGACAAAGAGCGCCGGGCCGACGATCAACAGCGCGCCGATCATTACGGTCAACACGGCGAGCGGGAACGAGCCAAGCCAGTCGAAGGCGAAAATGATCGACCAGTTGCCGTCTTCGATGCCTTCCAGAAGAGCGATCAGCAGCACCGGCACCAGGATCGAGGTCAGCACGGCGGCGATATAGCCGACCGCCATGATGGCGAGGCGTCTTAGGCAGGCGAAGGGGCGGTTCACGCCTCGCCGTGCCCCGCTATCATCATCGCTTCCAGAGCCAGCCGGTCGACCTTGCGCATGCGCTCGGAGTCGGATTTGAGCTGGCCGCAGGCGGCGAGGATGTCGCGGCCGCGCGGCGTGCGGATCGGCGAGGCATAGCCGGCATTGTTGATGTAGTCGGCGAATTTCTCGATCGTTTCCCAGTCCGAGCACTGGTAATTGGTGCCCGGCCACGGGTTGAACGGGATCAGGTTGATCTTGGCCGGAATGCCCTTGAGCAGCTTGATCAGTCCCTTGGCGTCCTCGATGGAATCGTTGACGTCCTTCAGCATCACATATTCGAAGGTGATGCGCTTGGCGTTCGACAGGCCGGGATAGGCGCGGCAGGCGGCGATCAGTTCCTTCAGCGGATACTTCTTGTTGATCGGCACAAGCAAGTCGCGCAGATCGTCATTGGTGGCATGCAGCGAGATTGCCAGCATGACGCCGATTTCCTCGCCGGTGCGGAAGATTTCCGGCACGACGCCGGAGGTCGACAGCGTGATGCGCCGCTTCGACAGGGACAGGCCGTCACCGTCGGAAGCGATCAGCAGCGCCTTCTTCACCGCTTCGAAATTGTAAAGCGGCTCGCCCATGCCCATCATGACGATATTGGACACTTTGCGGCCTTCGGCCGGCACGATGGCGCCGTCGGGCGTGTCGCGGTCAGGGAAATCGCCGAGCCGGTCGCGGGCGGTGAGCAGCTGGGCGAGGATCTCCTCGGCCGTCAGATTGCGCACCAGCTTCTGCGTGCCGGTGTGGCAGAACGAGCAGGTCAGCGTGCAGCCCACCTGCGAGGAGATGCACAGCGTGCCGCGACCCTCTTCGGGAATGTAGACGGTTTCGATCTCGACAGGCCGGCCGGCGCCGCGCGGCGGAAAGCGGAACAGCCACTTTCGCGTGCCGTCGGCGGAAATCTGCTCCTCGACGATCTCGGGCCTGGCGACGGTGAAATGCTTGTCGAGCTCAGCACGCAGATCCTTGGAGATGTTGAACATGCCGGCGAAATCGGAGACGCCGCGCACATACATCCAGTGCCACAGCTGCTGGGCGCGCATTGTCGCCTGGCGCTCGGGCACAGCGCCTGATGCAACCAGAGTCTCGGCGAGTTCGATCCGCGTCAGGCCGATCAGCGACTGCTTTTCGGGCTGTGCCGAGCGGGCACGCAACGCGTCGCGGGCGCTGTCAGTGGTGAGATCGAATGAAAGGGTCATGGTTGCACTGATATAAGCGGTTTGCGGCCGATTTCACGCATCGTGCCGGAAAGGAAGCGCGGCGCATAGCACAGGTTGAGGGCAGAGTCATGCTCAGCTAGCTTTACGATCTACGATCGCCTTGGAACGACGTCGGCACCGCCCCTCGTCATGGCGGGCATTTCTCTCCCGATAATGCCTGTCTTGCGGCGGCAGCGCGTTTGGCTGATGGCTTCCCCCACTCCGTCGAGCGTAGCTCGACGGAGTGGGGGTCGACCTTTCACCGAAGCGATGCTTCCGCCTGGCACTCAGGCGAGCGCCAACGACAGGTTTTTCCGGCGCTAGTTTAATAGACTGCCCAGCTGTGTTAGGCCGAAACATTCCCCGCTCGAGGACAGACATGGCCGGCACATCGCGAAAATATCCCATGCTGCGGCGTTCGCGCGCGATGTGGGGCTCACGGCGGGTCTGGCAGCCGCGCCTGGTGTTCTGGGCCGGCGCGCTTGGCATCGGTGTGATCAGCGTGCTGTTCGCGGTGCTGGCCGACAGGGCGCAGGAACTGTTTCAACTGATGACAGGAGATGCAGGCGGCTGGCGTTTCTATCTGCCGCTTGCCATTACGCCGTTGGGTTTCGTGCTGTGCGCCTGGCTTGCCCACACCTTCTTTCCCGGTTCGCAAGGCAGCGGCATTCCGCAGGCGATCGCCGCCCGCCATCTGCGTGACGACGAGGACCGCAGCCACATCCTGTCCCTCAAACTGGTGGCCGGCAAAATCATGCTCACCATCGTCGGCCTGTTCTGCGGCGCCTCGATCGGCCGCGAGGGTCCGACGGTGCAAGTCGGCGCGTCGCTGATGCTGCAGGCGGCACGCTGGGGCGGCATGGTGCAGGCCCGGGGTCTGATCCTGGCCGGGTCGGCCGCCGGGATTGCCGCCGCCTTCAACACGCCGCTGGCCGGCATCGTCTTCGCCATCGAGGAGATGGGCCGCACCTATGAGGCGCGAACCAACGGGCTGGTGCTGACGGCGGTGATCCTGGCCGGTCTCGCTTCGCTCGGGCTGCTCGGCAACTACACCTATTTTGGCGTCGCCAGGGACACCATCTCGTTTGCCGCCGAGTGGCCGCTGGTGATTGCCTGCGGCGTCATCGGCGGCGGGTTCGGCGCGCTGTTCTCGCTGCTGGCGTTGAAGGCGACGCGGCGGATCCGGCGCTGGAACACTGGGCAGCCTTTGCGGCGCGCCCTGATCGTGGCCGCAATCTGCGGGCTTGCGGTGGCGGTGATCGGCAT
>NZ_RZRA01001710.1:0-406 GCF_003998945.1 Mesorhizobium sp. M7A.F.Ca.CA.003.01.2.1
ACGGCAAGCGACGCCACGCCCGGCACGATGCCCAATATGCCGCCGCCGACGCCGCTCTTGCCGGGGATGCCGACGCGGAAGGCGAAATCGCCGGAGCCATCATAGTGACCGCAGGTCAGCATCATCGCGCCGATGCGGCGTGCCCGTTCGGCCGACACCACGGAATGCCCGGTCGCCGGGTTCTTGCCGCCATTGGCGAGAAAGCGGCCGGCGAGCGCCAGTTGCCGGCAACTCATTGCGATGGCGCAATGGTGGAAGTAGACGCCCAGCGCCAGCTCCGGCGCGTGGTGGAGATTGCCGAAGGATTTCATGTAGTTGGCAAGCGCGAAGTTGCGATAGCCGGTGGCCCGTTCGGACGCCGCGACCTCACGATCGATGATGATCGATTCGTCGTCGGCGAGGAACT
>NZ_RZRA01001711.1:0-406 GCF_003998945.1 Mesorhizobium sp. M7A.F.Ca.CA.003.01.2.1
CCTCAAGCACCGCGCGGGAAACAATGTTTTCCGAGGCGATCAGCTCGATCTTGTGGCGCTGGCGGCCGAGTTCGTTGCGGATGGCGCCGAAAATCTCCGGATCGGCGTCGGCCAGCGTGGTTTCGAAGAAGGATTCGAATTTGTTCGACACTGCCGCTGCTGTTGCCATAGCCTGAAATCCTCGGGGTTCGGGGGCAATTTTGTTTATGCATGTCGTTGCCCAAACCGCTGTACACTTTTGGGCAACCTGCACGCGGCGCCATTAACACAGTTGTTTTCGCCCCGCCACGTTTGCCACGCGAAATTTGCTGGCCGGATTGCGCCAGCCAGGCCCGCGCGTCGTTATTTCCTCGCCTTCCGGCCCCTCAGCAATGCCTCGGTGAGCGTGATCTCGGTAAACAGCGCC
>NZ_RZRA01001712.1:0-406 GCF_003998945.1 Mesorhizobium sp. M7A.F.Ca.CA.003.01.2.1
GGCGCCGACATCCCCATGTGCCTGGCGGCAAAACCCCTGGTCGCGCGCGGCATCGGTGACGAGCTGTCGAGCGTCCCGGATTTTCCGGCGCTCGGCCTGGTTCTGGTCAATCCGGGCACCGCCGTCTCCACTGCCGAGGTGTTCAAGGCGCTCGCCAGCCGGGACAATGACGTGCTGCCGCCGCTGCCCAGCAGAATCGACTTCCACAGCATCCGTAACTGGCTGGAAATCACGCGCAACGATCTGGAGCCTGCAGCCCGCGCGATCCAGCCGGCCATCGGCAAGGCATTGTCGGTGCTGAACAAGGCCGGGGCAGGATTTGCCCGCATGTCGGGCTCCGGCGCCACCTGCTTCGGACTGTTCGAGACCGGGAATGTCGCAAAGCGCGCCGCTCTCGACATACGCG
>NZ_RZRA01001713.1:0-404 GCF_003998945.1 Mesorhizobium sp. M7A.F.Ca.CA.003.01.2.1
CCCACGCCGGGTGGCGCGCGGTTCTGGTCAGGCGGCTTTATGGAAAAAGTTGGCGTTCCATAGTTGCATTTCGCCGAGGCGTCAAGCTCCTGCATTGCCCACTGCGCGCCCGGCATTTTCATATTAAGGCCGGAATTCATCCTATAAGCGGTCTCATAGGGACATGCCAGACCGGAGTTGCCCGCCTCCGGCCGAAAATCAAGGACCCGATCCCGCCATGCTTCGTTCGTCACATGCCTTTGCCGCCATGCTTGCCGCAGCCTTGCCGTCCGCCGCGTCTGCTGCCTCGCCGCAGTCGTTCAAGGGCGAGTATACGGTGTCGTTCCTTGGACTTTCGATAGCGAAATCAACGTTTTCCAGCCGTTATGAGAACGGCGCCTACGCGATCGAAGGCAGCGTCAGCG
>NZ_RZRA01001714.1:0-404 GCF_003998945.1 Mesorhizobium sp. M7A.F.Ca.CA.003.01.2.1
CTCACAGAGAGCGGGCGCTATCGCGATCTCGCTCGCGAAGGCCAGGCGCCGGAGACGATGATCGTCGCCTGCTGCGATTCGCGTTCGGCGCCCGAGGCGATCTTCGACGCTGGGCCGGGCGAACTCTTCGTTCTGCGCAATGTCGGCAATCTGGTGCCGCCCTATGCACCCGACGGCGAGTTCCATTCGACCTCGGCGGCGCTTGAATTCGCCGTACAGAGCCTCAAGGTCAAGAACATCGTCGTCATGGGCCATGGCCGCTGCGGCGGCATCCGGGCGGCGCTCGACAGCAATTCCGCGCCGCTGTCGCCGGGCGACTTCATCGGCAAGTGGATGAGCCTGATCGCGCCGGCGGCCGAAACCGTCTCCTCCAGCACCTTCATGACCGCCTCGGAGCGCCAGAC
>NZ_RZRA01001715.1:0-400 GCF_003998945.1 Mesorhizobium sp. M7A.F.Ca.CA.003.01.2.1
GATCGATCCGATGCCGCAGATCCGCAAATGGGCGCCGCGCATCTTCCACGTCCACGGCAAGGACGCGACGGTGCGCTGGGATGTCATCCGCGAGCATGGCGTGTTCGGCCGGCTGCCCTTCGTGCAGATGCGAACGCCGGGCTTCGGCGACAGCGACTGGACGCGGGTGATCAGCGAATTGCGGCTGGCCGGATACAAGGGCGCCATCGACATCGAAGGCTGGCACGACCCTGTCTATCGAGGCGATCTCGAAATCACCGGGCAGGTGCGCGCGCTGGAATATCTCAAGCAATGCCGGGGAGGGGCCAGCTACCTGCCGAACCCGATGTGAGGATCGGCCGGCGGGAGGAGCCGGCCGGGATGTCTGCAACGCACATTGCCGAAGCGAATGTCGAAACCC
>NZ_RZRA01001716.1:0-399 GCF_003998945.1 Mesorhizobium sp. M7A.F.Ca.CA.003.01.2.1
ACCCTGCAGCTGCGGCGCGTCACCGATGGCGACCGCACCTACGCCGAATGGACCGCTAGCTTCGACGCCGCGCCTGAGGAGGCAGACAAGCTGGCCGAGGGCATGGGCGCCAATGTCTTTCAGGGCGGCTTCGACGCCCTGAAAAGCCATTTCGCCGGCCAGAGCTGACAGGAGCCAGACCATGGCGCTGGCACTGCAGACTTTTGCAACGGTGAAAGACGCGAACGCGGCACTGAAGGCGGCCGGCACCCGCTATCTCGGTGGCGGCACGCTGGTCGTCCGCGCGGCCAATGAAGGCGACGTTTCGGTTTCCGGCCTTATCAGGTCGACCGAGCCGTCCCTGTCCACCATCGCCGTTGCCGGCGATAAAGTCTGCATCGGCGCTTCGGTGACCATGGC
>NZ_RZRA01001717.1:0-339 GCF_003998945.1 Mesorhizobium sp. M7A.F.Ca.CA.003.01.2.1
CGAAAAGGATGTCGAACGCGATGGCCGCCGCACCAAGCTCCGTCAGTTTCTCGACCAGAGCCGCCATGCGATGCCTGGGCCACGGCCACTGCCCGAATTGCTGCAATGAGGCCTCGTCGATGTCGACCACGCGGACGGGCATCGCCTCGAAGCTGCGAGGTGCCAGCCTCTGATATTGGTCGAACGTCGCTTCGCGGGCGAGTCTCAACGGCTGCGGGTCGCTCGCCCGGACAATGGTAAGCGCCGCTACCAGCGACAAGCCCAGGATGACGCCGGCCCGCTGGGCGCGTGTCATGACTTCTGCACCAGTTGCTGTGCCGCGTATCCTTCCTGCATGGT
>NZ_RZRA01001718.1:0-397 GCF_003998945.1 Mesorhizobium sp. M7A.F.Ca.CA.003.01.2.1
CGATCCTGAGGGGCCTTGGCTACGCTCAGGAGGAGCTGTTTTTCGCCGGGTCGATCGCGCAGGCCAAGGCCCTGCTCGTCGACCAACCCTTCGCCATGACGCTGGTCGATGTCGGCCTGCCCGATGGCAACGGCATCGACCTCATCCGCTCCCTGCACGAGCACGACGCGGCGCTGCCGATTCTCGTCATCTCGGCCTGGAGCAACGAAAACACCATCCTCGAAGCCCTGCGTGCCGGAGCGACCGGCTATCTCTTGAAGGAGCGCGACGACGTCGAGCTGTCACTTTCGATCCGCAGCACCATTCGCGGCGGCGCGCCGATCGATCCCTTCATCGCCCGGCGCATCCTGGAACTGGTGTCGGCGCCGGCGTCATCCGGGCGCGCCCGTTCCTCCAC
>NZ_RZRA01001719.1:0-396 GCF_003998945.1 Mesorhizobium sp. M7A.F.Ca.CA.003.01.2.1
GACCAGCGGCGTGCCCGACATCACCATCGGCGCGCGCACCGAAGGCAGAAGATTGCCATGGCCGTCGTCCAGGTCGAGCCGCATGCCGCGCGCGATCGTCTGCGGGTCGGCGAACATCTGGCCGATCGTGTTGATCGGGCTCGCCGGCACGCTGGCCGCTTCGAGCTTTGCCAGCAGCGGATCGCGGTCAAAAACCTTCAGCGCCTCGACCATGCGTTCGCGCAACTTGGCCCGGTTGGCGACCCGGGCGGGATTGGTGGCGAAGTCGGGATTGGCAGGCAGGTCGTCCAGCCCGACGGCAGCGCAGAATTTGGCGAACTGGCCGTCATTGCCCACCGCCAGGATGATGTGCCCATCCCGGACCGGCACCACCTCGTAGGGGGCGATGTTCATATG
>NZ_RZRA01000171.1:0-7369 GCF_003998945.1 Mesorhizobium sp. M7A.F.Ca.CA.003.01.2.1
ACGGGCGCCAATCCGACGGCCAACGCCGTCGCCAGGATTCGAGCATGTTTCACGACCCCTCCTTCGCTCGCGTCATTCGCAGCGCAGCGTTACCGTTGCCTGATAATTGCCGTTGGCGAAGCGATTGCTGCCGCCCTTGGTTCCGGCAAGGTGAACCGAGACGAGATCTGCGCCGGGGGTGGTGATGCTGGTTGTCGAGCCGGTCTCGACGATGGAATGCGCGCCGGCGGCGGAGTAGGTGGGTGTCCAGGTCGTCGACGTGCTGTCGGCGGATGGCACCGTCATGGTGGTGACCGGGTCGACGCTCAGCGACACACCTCCGGTCGTCGTCAGCGTCACGGTTCCAGCCGAGCCGCCGCTGTTGTGGGAGCTCAGGGACTGGAGATCGGGACTGGCCGTCATCGTACCGTTGGTGGCAACGACCAGCGTGCAGGTGGGCGCGATCGTGCCGTTGAAGATGACATTCTGCGTCGTGGCCAACGCGGCCTCGTCGACGCTGGCAACCAGCAGAGCTGCGCCGCAGGCGGCGCGAAACAATGTCATCGAGACCTCCTATCAAGCCGGATCGTCCGGATTAATATGAGAGCATCATCACTTTATCGTGGTTAATTTAGAGTTACCTAAAATAACGCCTCAAAAATAACAACTACAGGAACCGGAGGTTGCCCTCGGTTGCAAAAGCGGAACCACAGCGTAAATAGCGCTTATACTTGATAGCGCCGATAGAACCATGTTTTTCTTCGCAATATCGAGAAAAATCGATATTACGATACCTGCCCGGCTTCCCAACCCAGAATGGCGCGCTTGCGGGTCAGGCCCCAATGATAACCGGTGAGGTCGCCTGATTTGCCGATGGCGCGGTGACAAGGCACCACGAAAGAGAGCGGATTGGCGCCGTTGGCCGCACCGACCGCACGGCTGGCGGACGGTGCGCCGATGCTGGCCGCAATCGAGGAATAGGTGCGGGCCTTGCCCATCGGGATCTTGAGCAGCGCCTCCCAGACGCGAACCTGGAAGTCGGTGCCGATCATGACGACATGCAGCGGCTGGTCGGGGCGCCACAGCGTCGGGTCGAAGATACGGGCGGCATAGGGGCCGGTGGCAGTCATGTCCTCGACGTAGATGGCGTTCGGCCAGCGGCTGGACATGTCGGCGAAGGCGGCGCGTTCCTCGCCGGGGTCGCTGAAGGCGAGGCCGGCGAGCCCGCGCTCGGTGGCCATGATCAGGGCGGTGCCGAACGGCGAGGAATGGAAGCCGTAGCGAATGGTGAGCCCGGCGCCGCGTGTCTTGTAGTCGCCCGGCGACATCGCCTCGTGCGTGACGAACAGGTCATGCAGCCGGCCGGGGCCGGACATGCCCAGTTCGAATGAGGTCTCGAGCAGAGGCATGCCGGAATCGAGCAGCCTGCGCGCATGGTCCAGTGTCACCGCCTGCAGGAAGGCCTTGGGCGACAGGCCGGCCCAGCGGGTGAAGAGTTTTTGCAGGCCGGTCGGCGTCTCGCCGACCTCCTCGGCCAGCTCTTCGAGGGAAGGCTGATCGCGATAGTCGAGACTGATCTTCTCGATGGCACGGCGCACGATCTCATAATCGCTGCCCTCAGGCGTGATGTCCTTTTTGAGGACTGCGGTGTGTGTGCTCATGGAACTGTCTCCTTGAGCCGGAATATCGCCCCTCGGGGCGTCGATCGCCACCCGAAACTTGCCTTCTTGCGGCGCATACCCGGATAGGCACCGGATTCGAGCCCAGGAATCGCTCGCGGCTGCCTCAGCGTGTCTTGGCGGGCGCCAGCGCGCGCGAAAAGGCGGTGGCAAAACTCTCGCGGGAATCGGGGTCCAGGAACGATCCGATCGGCACGTTCTGGCCTTCACCTTGCACCGTCATGCCTGTGATGCCGATCTCGGCGTGACGGGCCACCGAAAACCGCGCCCAGAACGGATTGAAGCGATGCGCTTCCGATTTCCCCGAGGGGGCTGTCTTGCGGATGTCGAGGCTGGTGCGCGAAACCGAGACTTCTTCGCGTGCGCGAGCGGCACGATAGTTGATGCGAAAGGCGATGTAGACGGCGGCCACGTCGAGGCCGAAGAAGCCGAACACCGGCCAGGCGCCGCGCGACAGGAAAAACGCGCCTGTCACCAGCCAGCCGAACAGCAGCGCGCCCATCAGGACGAAGAAGCCTGTCCGGCCCAGAGACCGGTGCGGGGTCAGTAGCGCCTGAAAGAATGGCTCGTCGGCCTGAAACGAGGCGTTTGTGTCGCTCATGAGGGGATATTATAGGAGGGAAATGGCAAGCCCCAAGTCCAAAGATTCTTCCCTGTCCAAAAAAGAGCCGTTGCCCGCACGACGCGATGGTTCGAACGCAAAGCCGCGCCCGCGGCCGGCGCGAAGCGCGTTACGCTACAGCCCGGCCGAAGTGAAAGAGATATTCCGGCGCTTTTCCGTCCAGCGGCCCGAGCCGAAGGGCGAGCTCGAACATGTCAACGCCTTCACGCTGCTGGTCGCGGTGGTGCTGTCGGCGCAAGCGACGGATGTAGGCGTCAACAAGGCGACGCGGGCGCTGTTCAGGGCCGCCGATACGCCGCACAAGATGCTGGCGCTGGGGGAAGCAAGGGTCGGCGAATATATCCGCACCATCGGGCTGTGGCGCAACAAGGCGAAGAATTTGATTGCGCTGTCGCAGGCGCTGATCCGCGACCATGGCGGCGAGGTACCCGATAATCGAGATGAATTGGTCAAGCTGCCCGGGGTCGGGCGCAAGACCGCCAATGTCGTGCTCAACATGGCCTTCGGCCAGCACACGATGGCGGTCGACACGCACATTCTTCGCATAGGCAACCGGCTCGGATTAGCGCCCGGCAAGACGCCGGAACAGGTCGAGCAGGGATTGTTGAAGATCATTCCGGACGAATATATGCGCCATGCACATCACTGGCTGATCCTGCATGGCCGCTACGTCTGCAAGGCGCGCAAGCCGGATTGCCCGGCCTGCGTCATCGCCGACATCTGCAAGGCCGAGGTCAAGACGACCGATGTGCCGGCACCGCTGGTGCCGATCGCACCGCTCGACCCGGTCGAAGAGGTTCAGGACCGAGGCGGAACGGCGGCGTAATTCAACTCTCCTCCACAAACACCTCTTCGCGCTTTTTCTTGACCGCCGGCAGGAAGACGACGGCGAGCACGGCGAGCGCTATGAGCAGCAGGCCGGCGCTGATCGGTCTGGTCACGAAGGTGCTCGGGTCGCCGCGCGAGAGAATCATGGCGCGGCGCAGATTTTCCTCGAGCAGCGGGCCGAGCACGAAGCCGAGCAGCAGCGGTGCCGGTTCGCAGCGCAGCTTGGTCAGGAGGTAGCCGAGGAAGCCGAAGAAGGCGACGGCGTAGAGATCATAGACGTTGCTGTTGACGCTGTAGACGCCGATCGAGCAGAACGCCATGATGATCGGGAAAAGCACGTAATAGGGGATCGTCAGCAGCTTCACCCAAAGCCCGATCAGCGGCAGGTTGAGGATGATCAGCATCAGATTGCCGATCCACATCGAGGCGATGATGCCCCAGAACAGCGCCGGCTGTTCGGTCGCGACATTGGGGCCGGGCACGATGCCCTGGATGATCATGGCGCCGATCATCAGCGCCATGACAGGGTTGGCCGGAATGCCCAGCGTCAGCATCGGGATGAAGGAAGTCTGCGCACCGGCATTGTTTGCCGATTCCGGTCCGGCGACGCCTTCGATGGCGCCCTTGCCGAACTCCTTCGGGTTTTTCGAGACGCGTTTTTCGACCGTGTAGGAGGCAAAGGCTGCCAGGATCGCGCCGCCTCCCGGCAGGATGCCGAGCGCTGAACCGATGATCGTTCCGCGCACGATGGGCGCTGCCATGCGCCGAAAGTCCTCGCGGGTCGGCATAAGGCCGGTGACCTTGCGGATCATCACGGAGCGCTCATCCTCGTTTTCGAGGTTGCGCAGGATCTCGGCGATGCCAAAGACACCGACCGCCACCGCAACGAAATTCAACCCGTCGGCATATTCCCGGATTCCAAGCGTGAAGCGCGGCGTGCCGGTGTAAATGTCGGTGCCGACAACGCCGAGCAGCAGGCCGAGCACGACCATGGCCAGCGCCTTGACGATCGAGCCGTGGGCGAGCGCGACGGACGAAACCAGGCCGACGATCATCAGCGAAAAATACTCGGCCGCGCCGAATTTCAGCGCGATCGCCGTCAGCGGCGGGGCAAAGATGGCGACGAGGAACGTCGAAACGGTGCCGGCAAAGAACGAGCCGATGGCCGCGATCGCGAGGGCCGCCCCGGCGCGGCCGTTCCTGGCCATCTGGTAGCCGTCGATCGCGGTGACGGCGGACGAGGATTCGCCGGGCATGTTGATGAGAATGGCGGTGGTCGAGCCGCCATATTGCGCACCGTAATAGATGCCGGCGAGCATGATGAGGGAGGAAACCGGGTCGCCGATCTGGAAGGTGATGGGCAAAAGCATGGCGATGGTCGCGGTGGCGCCGATGCCGGGCAGGACGCCGATCAGCGTGCCGAGAAGGACGCCGATCAGGCAGAAACCGAGGTTGGTCAGCGACGTCGCCGTCGAAAAGCCGAGCGCAAGGTTGTCGAGCAGATCCATGCTCATCGCCTTACGACACCAACCACGGGGCCAGCCACGGGCCGAAGCGGCGGAACGGCAGGCCGAGCGCGTAGCTGAAGACAAGGAATGCAAACAATGTCAGGCCGGCCGACAGCACGAGCGCGGTCAACGGCTTCATGCAGCGGCTGGCAAACGACGCGATCAGCGCCGTCAGGAAGATCGACGGGATGAATCCGAGGCCGCGCACCGTCAGGCCGAAGAAGATCGGAGCAGGCAGGATGAGCAGCATGCCGCGCCACGCAATATGCCCGACCGCTTCGCCCTCGACGCGTACAGCCTGGACGAGAATGACGGCGCCAAGCAGGACCAGCACGATCGCCAGGACCAGCGGAAAATAGCCTGGCCCCATGCGCAACGCGGTGCCGATTTCGAGGCCGAGCGATTGCAGCGCGAACCATGCGCCGAAACCGATGAACAGGGCGGCGCACAGGCCGTTGGCCCTGTCGATCGCGAAAGGTTTCATGATGGTTCTCCCAAGCCGCGGTGCGTAGCGGATGCCGAGCGAACAGGGGCGCCGGTGGCGCCCCTGTTCAAACCTCAGTCGGCATACTGGCCGGCGGCTTCGATGATCGGCTTCCAGCGCGCGATCTCACTTTCCAGCTTGGCCTTCAGTGCGGCGGGCGTCGCATCGGCCTCGGGCGATGGCTTGGTGCCGAGTTCGGCGAAGCGGGCCGCGACGTTCTGGTCCTTCAGCGCGACCTGAAGCGATTTCGACAGGCGTTCGGTGATCCCGGCCGGTGTGCCCTTGGGTGCATAGAGACCGTGCCAGATGCCGACCTGCACTTCGGGAAGGCCGCCTTCCACCGTCGTCGGGACGTCTTTCAGCACATCGAGGCGCTCCGGCGAGGTGACGGCATAGGCCTTGATGGTGCCGCCCTGGATCTGCTTGGTGGTGTTGGTCGTCTGGTCGCACATGATGTCGACCTGACCGCCGAGGAGATCGGTCATGGCCGGGCCGGTGCCCTTGTAGGGCACGGTGACCAGCGGCGTCTTGATGGCGCTCATGAACAGCATGCCGCACAGATGCGAGGCCGCACCGATGCCGGCATTGGCGACGGTTATGGAATCCTTGTTGGCCTTGGCGTACTCCACCAACCCCTTGAGATCGGTCGGCTCCAGGTCCTTGCGGCCGACGATGGTCATCGGCACCTCGGTGACGAGGCCGACATATTCGAAGGCGTTCAGCGTGTCGTAGGCGAGCTTTCTGTACAGCGTCGCACTTGTCGCCATGCCGATATGATGGAGCAGCAGCGTATAGCCGTCAGGCTCGGCGTTGGCGACGCGGCCGGCACCCAGCGTTCCGCCGGCGCCGCCGACATTCTCGACGATGACCTGCTGGCCGAGATCCTTCGACATCGCTTCGGCGACGAGGCGCGTGACCGTGTCGGTCGGACCGCCGGCGGCAAACGGTACCACAACGGTGATGGTTCGTTCAGGATAGGTCTGCGCGCTGGCCGCGAACCCATAAAGCGTGACGGCCGCGGCAGCAGCCAGAGCGGCGACAAATCTTCTCATCGTGATCTCCTCCCGGGATATGAATCTCCAACGCCGCGCGGATCTCCTCTCAACACCGGCTGCGCATGAAGCAACAACTAGGGCAAGCTAGCAAATAGCAACTGGGCGGCAAACTGCCGATATCCGCAAACATCCGCACTCGATGGGTGGATAATGTCGGAGGGTGATCGCCACCCTAGTAGCCGTAGCCGCGCGCCATCGCCGCGGCGAAGACCGGGATGAGCAGGAAGATGAAAGCTTCGGCGCGGATATAGGTCTTCACGGACGCAAGTTCGGTCGCCGGCACCTGGAACGAGGCATTGCCGCTCGCCTGCCTGTTCCAGGATATGAAGCGGACGGTCGGGATGATCGACAGCAGGCCGACAGCGCCGAACGCCGCTATCTTGGCCCAGAACACCCAGTTGTAGACGTAGAATTCCCAGCCCTTGAGGCCATAGAAGACGCGGCCGATGCCGACGACGATGATCAGCGCGGCGATGACGCCGTAATGGCGGTCGATGCCGGCGAGCCTCTTGAGCGTCGCAGCACCCAGATCGCCGCGGATCAGGACGAATTCGGCGCCGATGATCCCCGCCAGCGAAAACACCAGCAGATGATGGAAGATCGCAAGCACAAGATCGGTGGTATCCATGCTCTTTTCCCTGGGTTTGACGCCACCAATGCGCGCCTGAAAAAAGGTCGCGCTGGCGGGTGTTGAATCAGCCTGCGGTGAAAAATAACATCGTCGCGCAAAATTCCCATAGCGGCGCCTGGATGATGGGCCGTGTTGCCCTGGCCCCTTGCGCAGCACCGGCGATTTGCTAAGCGCTGGCGATCCGTGCGAGGCAGATCCCATGAACAATCCGCAAGCGACCAGTGCTCCTGTCATCGAAACGAAGCGAACCATCCTGCGGGCACACCGCCTGGATGATTTCGACACCTATGCCGCGATGTGGACCGATCCCGTCGTCACCCGCTTCATCGGCGGCAAGCCGCGCACGCGCGAAGAAAGCTGGATGCGCTTCCTGCGTCACGCCGGCCTGTGGTCGTTGCTTGGCTATGGCTTCTGGGCGATCGAGGAGAAGGCGACCGGGCGCTTCATCGGCGAGGCCGGGTTTCACGATCTGAAGCGCGACATGGAACCATCGATCGAAGGCATTCCCGAGGCCGGGTGGGCGCTGGTTCCGGCCGTGCACGGGGCGGGCTTCGCCACCGAGGTGGTTGGCCGCGTCCTGGCA
>NZ_RZRA01001720.1:0-394 GCF_003998945.1 Mesorhizobium sp. M7A.F.Ca.CA.003.01.2.1
ATCTCGACGGGTTTGAGGTAATTGTGCTCCTGTCCCTGAGGAAGAAGTGGACGTCCATCGGATGGCCGGGTTCGGTCTCCACCACCATGGCAAGATCGACGGCGCCGTCGCCATTGAAATCGCCAGTCACAGCCGTGATGATCTTCCGGGTTTCGATCGGCTCGGCGAGGGTGGCCGTGGGGAGAAACAACACAAAGGCGAGCAACAGAGATTTCATGCGTATTCCCCCGGGAGCGAGACGGCGTGCCCGAGCACGAGCATGGCAGGTATTCCGGGACTTTCTACAGTGGGGCGGGAAGAAAAATGTTCGGGCCGACGGGCGCGAAGGAACGCCGTGCGCGCCTGCCAAGTTTGCTGCCGGAAACTGACAGCAATTCATGCCACGATGCTGGCC
>NZ_RZRA01001721.1:0-392 GCF_003998945.1 Mesorhizobium sp. M7A.F.Ca.CA.003.01.2.1
GATCAGGATTGTGCCAGGCAATTCCAATGACAGAACCGCCCGCGTATCGTCGCGCCGCTTGGGCAGAAGATGATGCGCTTCATCGATCACGAGCCAGTGCGGTCTCGCGGTGCGCCGGCGGAAACTGCTGAGGCCAGGCAGCAGGTCGGCAAAGAAATCCGGCCTCTCGTCGACCCGCAGGGCCAGTCCATTGACGACTATGTTGCTGTCGGCCTTGGCGATCAGATCGAGCACTTGCGCCTTTGTCGGCGCGCTTGAGCCGTCTCCCAGGCGAACGGCGCCTTCGAGGCCATCATAGTCGCCTTCGGGATCGAAGACACAAAACTGAAAGCCGCTTTCGACGAAGCGTTCGGTCAGCGCGGTGGCCAAGGTGGATTTACCGATACCGGAAC
>NZ_RZRA01001722.1:0-392 GCF_003998945.1 Mesorhizobium sp. M7A.F.Ca.CA.003.01.2.1
GGCCTGTTCGGCCCGGTGGCGCGGCTGCCGGAATTCCCCGACCATGTCGACCTGATCGAGGTCGCCGACGAAGCCCACCCGTTCCGGCTGACGACGTCGCCGGCGCGCAACTTCCTCAATTCGACATTCTCGGAAACACCGGTGTCGAAAGCCAGGGAGGGCCGCCCGGAACTGCTTCTACATCCCGACGATGCCGCGGCACTTGGGCTGGCCGATGGCGACCGTGTCGAGGTCGGCAACCAGCGCGGCGAAGTCGTGCTGCATGCAAAATTGTTCGACGGCATCAAGCGTGGCGTGGTGATCGCCGAAGGCATCTGGCCAAACAGCGCCCATGAGCGCGGCGAGGGCATCAACGTTTTGACCGGCGCCGACGCGCCTGCACCCTATGGGGG
>NZ_RZRA01001723.1:0-391 GCF_003998945.1 Mesorhizobium sp. M7A.F.Ca.CA.003.01.2.1
TTTACGTTCCACGGCAAGCGCTTCATCGTCATGAAACGCGACAAGAACCGGATCGCAAGGCTGAGGATCAGGCCAGCCGGCGACGCCTGATGTGCGCCGGGAGACCGGGTGCCGTCATCCCGCGATCTGGCTCGTCGAGCGTTCGTGGATCGTCGCGCCGGTCTCGGCATCCATGGCCGCCAGGCTGACTTCATAACCCCAAAGCCTGCGGATGTGACGAAGCGTGGCGTCGCGGCTGGCATCCTCGAGAAGGATGCCGTCATTGACCTTGTGCTGCAGCCGCAAATGGCGGTCGCCGAGCAGATCGACATCCACCACCTGAATGTCCGGCCGGTTCGCGCCGAGATCATAACTGTTGGCGAGCGCGGCGCGTATCTTGGCGTAGCCGCGC
>NZ_RZRA01001724.1:0-391 GCF_003998945.1 Mesorhizobium sp. M7A.F.Ca.CA.003.01.2.1
TTCTGGACGTAGGTGTACTTGCCGTCGTCGCCCTTCTTCCATTCGTACATGACGTAGCCGGGCAGCGTCGGATCGCCCTTGGCGTCATAGGACAGGTCGCCGAGAACGGTCTTGAAGGGGCCGTTTTCATGCAGCGCCTTGGCAACTGCCTGCGGGTCGTTCGACTTGGCAGCGGTCGCTGCTTCCGCGATCGCCTGCACGGCGGCGTAGGAGTAGAGCGTGTAGGCTTCCGGCTCGAAACCCTGCGCGCGGAACTTCTCGACGAGTTCCTTGTTGGCGGGGATCAGGCGCGGATCCGGGCCGAACGTGTTGAGCGTGCCCGCAACTGCGTCGCCAGCGATCGAAGCCAGTTCGTTCGACACGATGCCATCGCCGGAAACCAGCGTTGCCT
>NZ_RZRA01001725.1:0-390 GCF_003998945.1 Mesorhizobium sp. M7A.F.Ca.CA.003.01.2.1
GATCACCAGCGGATCGAAGGGCGATATGAAGGTGCGCACCGCCATCCGATCGACCGGCGGCGTGGCGATCAGCGACAGCTCGCGCACCCCGGTCAACGCCAGTTGCAGCGTTCGCGGGATCGGCGTCGCCGACAGCGTCAGCACGTGCACGTCGGTCTTCAGGTCCTTCAGCCGTTCCTTGTGCTTGACGCCAAAATGCTGCTCTTCGTCGATGATCAGCAGACCAAGGTTCTTGAACGAGATCGCGGAACCGAGCAGCGCGTGCGTGCCGATGACGATGTCGACCTGGCCTTCGGCGATGCCTTTCTTGGTCTCGGCCAGTTCCTTGGCGCCGACCAGCCGCGACGCCTGGGCGACGCGGATCGGCAGGCCGGAAAACCGCTGCGAAAA
>NZ_RZRA01001726.1:0-390 GCF_003998945.1 Mesorhizobium sp. M7A.F.Ca.CA.003.01.2.1
ATGGTCATCCCCATGGTCGTCACTTCACGCGAGGCCTTTCAATGCATGGTTTTGTGACGCCGGCTTTTCGCTTTGACAGCGCTGCAAACTGTGGTTAAGGGGACCACTCTTTTATTGACGAGGCTTGCCGTGGCAAAAACCGAACTTGGCACAAAACGTATCGACCCGGAGACGGGCCGAAAATTCTACGACCTGAACAAGGACCCGATCGTCTCGCCCTACACCGGCAAGACCTATCCGCGTTCCTATTTCGAGGAAGGCAAGATTGCCGCTCTCGAGGAGGAAGAGGAAGTGGCCGAGAAGGAAGTGGACGCCGAGGAAGAAGAAGGCGTTGAGGTCGTCTCGCTCGAAGAGGCCGACGAGGACGTCAAGGGCGACGACCTGCCGGAT
>NZ_RZRA01001727.1:0-389 GCF_003998945.1 Mesorhizobium sp. M7A.F.Ca.CA.003.01.2.1
AGGTGGAAGCGATGGCGCTGCCGCCCTGCCACTGCCTGTTCCAGTTCTATGTTTCGGAAGGGCGGCTTTCCTGCCAACTCTACCAGCGTTCCGCCGATATCTTCCTTGGCGTGCCGTTCAACATCGCGTCCTATGCCCTGCTGACCTTGATGGTGGCGCAGGTGACAGGGCTGAAACCCGGCGATTTCGTCCACACACTTGGCGATGCGCACCTCTACTCGAACCATTTCGAGCAAGCACGCGAACAGCTGCGGCGCACGCCGAGGACGCTGCCGACGATGTGGATCAATCCGGAGGTGAAGGACCTCTTCGCCTTCCGTTTCGAGGATTTCCGGCTGGAAAACTACGTCGCCGACGCGTCGATCAAGGCGCCGATCGCGGTCTAAGGC
>NZ_RZRA01001728.1:0-386 GCF_003998945.1 Mesorhizobium sp. M7A.F.Ca.CA.003.01.2.1
GCTGTGGCGATCTGAAAGGAATGCAGCGGCACGATCGTCTGGGCGAGACCGGGGATCAGACCGTCCGTATAGGCGTTTGTCGCCAGCACGACCGCCTTTGCCTGCAATTCCAGGCCATTTTCGATCAAAATACGCCAAACACCGGCGGCATTGGCGAGCCGCACGACCCTTTGGCGCTCTGCTATCCTCACGCCAGTCGCGGTCCCGACCCGGGCAAGTTCAGACGTGTAGGCGAGCGGATCGATCACACCGGCGCGGCGGTCGAGCCAGCCGCCGAGATAACCCTGTGCGCCAGTCCTGGCTGCGGTCTCCGCTGCGTTCAGCAACCGGACGTCGGCACCGCGCGCGTGCCATTGCCGGTCGCGGTTCGTCGCCGCCTTCAGCGC
>NZ_RZRA01001729.1:0-381 GCF_003998945.1 Mesorhizobium sp. M7A.F.Ca.CA.003.01.2.1
ATCCGGGCGCTTGCTGCGGCGCAGATGGCCGGGCGCTTCCACCAGGGTGATTTCGAGCGTTGGCCGAACGATGCCATCAAGCAGATGTCCACCCCGGGTGGTGCCATCGCTCAATCCCAGCACCGCATGGACGTGCAGGCTGGGCTTATCGTCATCACCCAGTGCGACATCGCCGATCGCGCTCAGAACCTCGCACTGTTCGTCGATAGGGATTTTGCGGTAGGTCTTCGCGTCCGGATCAAACCAGCCCACGGTGGCTTTTTCGAAAGCCCCTATGGCGGTCAGGGACGCGCTGCCGATCTTCTGGTCGACCGCGAAGGCGGTCAGTGCCGCGAACGCTTCTTCGCCTGGGTCGAGCACCAGGACAAATGTCCTTTGTCC
>NZ_RZRA01000172.1:0-7332 GCF_003998945.1 Mesorhizobium sp. M7A.F.Ca.CA.003.01.2.1
GCCTGTGGCCGCGCCAGCCGCTGAAACAATTCGTCTTCATTCGATGCCGTGAGCAGCCGGGCGAGACGTTCCATCCGGTCGCTCCGGATAAAATGCCTCGCGCTCGCAGAGAGTGGCAGTTTGCCGATGACATCGTCGCGTCCGGCGCGTGCGAAAAAACCTGCCCCTGCCGCCAAGGTTCGGCGCAGTTGTCGGGGCAGGCGCAGGTGTCGTTTCAACCGCTCCGCCATGAAGTGGCGGCCGTATCCTGCGAAGCATTCGTCACCGCCGTCGCCCGACAGCGCTACGGTGACGTGCTGACGGGCGAGCCTGGCAACGAGCAAGGTCGGTATCTGCGATTCATCGGCGAAGGGTTCATCCCAGACCTGCGGCAACTCGGGAATGACGTCACGTGCGGCGCTGGGCGAGAGGTGAAGTTCGGAGTGGTCGGTGCCCAGATGACGGGCAACGGCCGCTGCGTATGGAGCTTCATCAAAGCCGCCCTCTGCGAACGAGATCGTGAAACTGCGAACCGGCTTGCAGGATTGAGCCTGCATCAGGGCGATCACGGCTGAGCTGTCGATCCCGCCCGACAGGAAGCCACCCAGAGGGACGTCGGCCATCATGCGTTCCCGCACGGCCAGCCGAAGCCGGTTGTCCAGTTCGTCAACCAGATCTTCGTCGGTGCCGGTAGCGGGGTTCCGTCGCCCATCGGCTGCAACGTCAGCCAGTGACCACCAGCGGTGAACGCGTTGCGAAAGACGGTCCGCGCTGCGGTCTTCGGCACAATTCGCCGCGGTGACGGAAAGGACGGAACCAGGCGGCAGTTTGAACACGCCTCGCCAGATACAGAGATGGTCCGGCACCCATCCCGTTGAAAGCATTGCCGCCGCGGCATCAAGATCAAGGTCGGGAGAGAAGCCCGGAAAGGTGTTGATCGCCTTCAGCTCAGAGGCGAAGACCAATGCGTCTCGGGTCGAAGCAACATAGAGGGGCTTTTTGCCCATCCTGTCACGGGCCAGATAAAGGCTTCTTGTCTTCAGATCCCACAATGCGAACACGAACATTCCGGCAAAGCGTTTGAGGGCGGTTTCAAGCCCCCAATGCTCGATTGCGCTGAGCATCACTTCGGTGTCGCTGGCGCCTTGAAAGGTTTGGCCCGCACCCTCAAGTTCGCGACGTAAATCGCGAAAATTGTATATCTCACCGTTGAAGGTGATCACGTATCGGCCGCTGGCAGAATGCATCGGCTGGTGCCCGGCGGCTGACAGGTCGACAATTGCCAATCGCCTGTGGCCCAATGCGATTCCAGCCTCGCGATCGGCCCAGAGCCCTTCGCCATCCGGGCCCCGGTGACGCAGCGATGCGGTCATCCGCCCGATCGCTTGGAGCGGCTTTATGTCTGTGGCATCGGAAGCCAATAGAATTCCGGCGATCCCACACATTTAGGGCACCCTGGGCTCGGCAAGTTGCCGCCGAAGTGCGGTCGGATTTCCGGCAACGAGGCAGAAAGCCAGCGAAAACCACACGATCGGATGGCGGATGATCAGGTGAGGCATGCTGAAGATTATCGTCGACGCACCGAGCACCAGCAGCGCGTCGAATCCCGCTCGCCAGGCAAGCGACATTGCGGCTCCCACGATCCAGACCAATGCCATCACCGCAAGCAATCCGCCCTGCAGGTAAAGGTCAAGAACGGTATTATGGGCCTCGAAAGGTCGCTGCAGAAATTGACGGTCGGCGACGGGCGGGCGCTCGAGGTGAGGCCCAGGGCCCAATCCCAGCGACCCGGATTTCAACCCCGTTTCCACCGCGTCCTGCCACAGATAGAGCCGGAGTTCGAACGTTTCGAGTGTCGCTTCCCCACCCTGGTCCTTGGTAAGGCTCTTGGCAAAATGGGCGACGCTGGCCTCTTCGGTGAGCGCGTAGGGCGTCATCGCCAGCGCTAAAGGCAAGGAACCCGCCAACAGCACAATTGCTGCCAAGCGGGGCAGGCTGGCGCGACCGCTTGTTGCGATCCATGCACGAAGCCGCAATCCGAGAAAGACGAGGCAGCTCAGGATACTGGTGTAGAGATAGGTGTCGCTCTTCGTCAGCCGGCCGACATAAAAGGTCAGGATCAGGCTGGAGAATGCGAGCAAACGGCGCCATGGGTTGCGGGTGGTCGTGGCAAGGTGCAAAGCCAGGGGGCCAAAAAGCGCGCAATAGAGCGCAAGTTGGTTCGGGTTCTCGGACCAGCCCCGGAATCTGTCCCAGAACCAGGGGTCGACGCCGGGCTGGTGGGCTACCCCAAATGCCAATCCCAGCTGAATTACGAAGCTTCCATTGGCGATGGCGATCACCCACCAGGCACTGCGGCGAAGGTGACGATCGGCGTCGGGCTCCGCGGCCGCCAGGCATGTGAAGCCGGCCAGCAGCATGTAGGCCATCAGGTCATGTACCAGCCCGGTCAAGTAAAGGACGGTGGTCAGGTAGCCGACGATCGTGCCGATTCCCAAAGCCAGCGACAAGATCAGCCAGAAGCTCGCCAGTTGGACAAAAGCGGGTGTGACCTGGAGACGACCCCCGGCGAATATTCGTCCAATCGCCAGAACGATCCAGATCGCGATGAACAATTCGCCATAGCCGAGCGGCAATCCCGGAACGGCCAGTTGCGTCGCGTAGGACATCGCAACTCCCAGGGCGAGCAAGGCGTCCCGGATCATTGACGTGCTCCGCCCCGGTGATCTGCGAGGCTGCCCTCAAGCGCGACAGCAGGGAGCGGTCGCGGAAGCCCCGCGCGGAGTGTGTTTTCGTACAGGTCGCAGTACTGATCGACCACCAACGGCAGGGCAAATCGCTCCCGCACAAGTTCAGCGGAACGGACGCCCATTGCCTTTGCCCCAGCGCGGTCGGACAGCAAGTCTATTGTTCGCGAGGCAAGGGCATCGGCGTCATGCGGTGCAACCAGGTAGCCATTCCACCCGTCTTCGACGACGTCTCTGCAGCCTGGCATCCTGGAAGCCACGATTGGCAGTCCCGAAAGCCCCGCTTCCAGCAACACACGCGGTACTCCTTCGCGATACTGGGTGGGAAAGGCGAATACATCGGCCATGCCGAGGAGATCAGCGACATCGCGTCGTGGACCCAAGGCCAGCACATGAGATGCGTGCCGGTCGATCTCGGACTTGTCGATTGCGAATGAGCCTTCGGATTCTCGCGGGCCGACAAGCACAAATCGTGCTGCTGGTCTTTCGGCCACGACGCGAGGAACCGCCTCGAGGAGGGTTCCCACACCCTTCTGACGGGTCAAGCGGCCGACAAAGATCACCACTTCGGCGGACTGGAGGCCGAGTTCCCTACGCATCTTCGTTGCCGAGGACCCGAGATGGCGCACCGTTGCGAACGCATCGACATCGATTCCGGAACTGCGTATCAGTCGCGAGCTTCCGCGACCGGTCAGCCGAAAGCGCTCGAAGAACAGTTGGTCATCACGATTTTGGAAAACGGTCGCCGCCGTCCACGAAGACGCGAGCCATTGCAGCGCGCAATAGACCGGACGCAGGGCCAAAGCGCGAGGCGCCAGAGATGAGAACGTCCAGCCCAGCCCGTTGATGGTGCGAATAACCGGAACTGTTCCCCGCATGGAAAGGGGCGTCAACAGATTTGGCTTGGTGTCGAAACTCTGGATGATGTCGGGCCGAAGCTCCCGCATCAATCGGCGCATCGTTCCGAGAGCACGCCATTCCCCGCCGCCAGATGCAAACCGGTCGAAGGAGAACCTGTGATGCGAAATGTCATGCCTTAAAAACGGTACGGGAGAACCGCTCGAGACCGCCGTAACGCGAAAGCCTTTCTCTCGCAGCGCGATGAGGAAGGGAACTCTCAAGGCGTGATCCTCGCCTCCCACGCAGACCAGATGTGGGTTCATCTGCCTCTCCCCAGCGCACACGGCGGGCAATCGAGTAACTGACGCTCTCGATGCTGCCACGGCCCGGTTTCATCACCTATGAGCGCATCCCGCCCGAGTGCACGCTATGGGGAGGCCGGGTTCCTGTCCTCGTCCGTTTGAATGACACCATGATGTTTGGAAAGGGGTAGGACCAGTGAGGCGAGATTCCCTCGCGGTGGGGGAGCGCTAATGTCCCTCCTGTCTTGCCGACGCAGTCTCACCGGGACGCCCCCACGGCATTGCCTGAAGTGGGTACGATGAGTGGCTGGAGTAAGGCGTGGCGGACCTGAACTCCGCGGCTCGCTGATGGGCGCGAAGTTCGGACGCTCGGCCCAAACGACTGTCGGCGAGGCACCAAGACCTCGCCGACCTTTAAGGCATTCGTCGCTGGAGCGTCAGGTGACCAGGAAAGACGATGCGGTAATCGACAGATGCGGAGAGAGGCTCGCGAAATGGATCTGGTTTGCGCCTCCGACGCCGTCGCTGTCGAAAGAAAGAGCTCCGGTCGAACTGTTGTAGATAATGTGATCGGAACTGTCATGCGCCGCTTTGCCGGCAAAGAAAGCGTCCGACGAGAGGCCCCCCTGATCGAGACCGGCAAAGATGGAATGGTCGAGGTGGATCTTGTCCTGGGCTTTGTTGAAATCAGTGATCCTGTCGACGTTTCCAGCGCCAAGGGCGGTACTGAACACGAAGGCATCTCTGCCCCCGTGCCCGGTCAACGTATCGGCTCCGCCGCCACCGTCGATCTTGTTGTTACCGGCATTGCCTTGAATGGTCTGTCCGAATTCGTTGCCGGTCAGATTGATGGCGGCCTTGCCGGACGTCTTGGTGGTTGCGAGTTGCTCGATGTGCGAGCCAGCCGAAAGAGCGAAGCTCACCGAGGCAAGAACCTTGTCGAGGCCGCTTCCTCCCTGCTCCACCACCTTGTCGTGGGCATTGTCGACGTAATAGGTGTCATTGCCGCCATAGCCGGTCATCTTGTCGGCGCCACCGCCGCCATTGATCTTGTTGGCACCGCCATTTCCATAGATGGCTTGACCGAATTCGTTGCCGGTCAGGTTAATGGACGCCCTGCCACCGGAATTGGCGGTGGAGAGCTGCTCGACATGTGATCCCGCCGTAAGAGCGTAACTCACCGAGGCCGCGACCTTGTCGAAGCCCCCGTTTGGCGCTTCCATGACCTTGTCATGAGCATTGTTGACGAGATATTTGTCATTGCCCCCGGTTGCGTGGAAAACGTCTGCGCCGCGCGTGCCATGGAAGACATGATCGCTGCCCGACGGGGCCGGCCCGGTGGGAGCAGGGGTGCCGACGTGAGTAGGAGGTGTGGTCGGTGTGCCGACCGGATCACTGACCGGGGGCGTGACAGGATCACTAACCGGGGGCGAGACCGGGGCATGGGTGCCCTCGAGATTGTGCTGGAGGAAAAAGGCTTTCAGTTCCAAGGCGCTTTCAAGCGCGGTGTCGCCATTCTGCGTTCCCCATTTATAGGTATAGTCAAAGGCCGGCGACGGAACCAGTGCGGCCCAACGATCAATCATGGCCTGCTCCTGGGCAGCGGTGGGCATGACAAACTTGCCGCCAGCGCTGGTTTCCCAGTTGCCACCACCGAACGCCTGGTAAAGCGGGACGATCTTGTCAATCGGGATGCCCGCTTCACCGGCAGCCGCAACCATCTTGTCGATATGGGTGTAGTCGGGAGCCGAAGTGTTGTTGATGGGGTAATAGCCGATACCGTAGAAATCGATGCCCGTATTCGCCGGATTGTAAGCGGCGTGGGCCGGGTCGTTCGGGTTCATGTAGCTCGGGGAGCCATCCGTGCCCAAGTTCATCATCGTGATGAAGGTCTTGGCGCCGGGAACATGAGAATGAATCCAGTCGGATTCCGCCTTTAGATTTGCAGCGGTTGCGTAGCTGCCCCACTTGCCTGTCGGATCAGGCTCGTCGCTAAGGTAAAACCCGAACACATTTGGATTACCTATGAAGGGAGTGACTTTATCAATGAAAGACGAAGTTACTCCGTCGTGCTCACCGAGATAAACCAAGCCTTTCATGCCATCCGGCAAGGCATTGACTTGCGAAACGTACTGAACATCAGCCAGATTGAATCCGGCGGTTGCGATCTCGGCGGCTGATCCACCGGACGCGTAGTGGAGTGTCATCCAAAAATCCTTTGGTTGATTCGGTTATGCCCCACGTCTGCTTAGTTGACGGCGCATATTAGGCCCAAATCAAATACGACACCCGCTGGATAGAATCTTTGATCGCCGACAGGATTGCTGCACAGCAGGAGATGTTCCGCTTCGGGTCAACCGAAGTCTTTTAAAACAGTGCCGCAACAACAACATAAGCCCCTCTCATCCGGCTCATTGTTGAGCCGCGTGATTGGGAAATATCCGCCTTTCCCGACCGGGTTATCCCCAACTAGGGGAAAGCCAATTGGGGTGCCTCGGCACATGAACCGAGGCTTGCGCTGACGCCCTCGCGGCTCACCCGCCAACTTGACGGTCGAAAGATCGTGCCGCTTGCGGCGTGAAGCGGCCACCTATCGCTGCTTTAGGAGCACTTTCTGCTTTGATCCTATTTAAAAAATCGATGGCCCAACTCTCGTTTGAAATATGATCCGACCCAGCGCATGGAGAAAAAGTCATCTCTCCAAAATATATGTCACCGTTAATGCTGTACAAATCGACCCTGACAAACTCAACATCCCTAGATATCGTTTCCGCGATCTCGATCATTTTTTCGAGATTTTCCGGCCTTTCTACGTTTTCTGGTAGGTCATAACCATACATGACATCAATCTGCTTAAAATCCGGAAGAGAAAAGACAGCCCTTTTATGATCAACAAATCTACCGACGTCGACCTGAAGATAAATTGCCTTGCCGCGAACGCAAAAGAATTTGTAGTCACTTAATTCACCACCAGTAGAAATGTTGTCTTCGACAATTAATTTCTTTTCCATTTTATAATATTGTGTCTCTCGTCCGATATTAAAGTACGACCTCTTAGAGAAATTTAAGAATTCCTCTAGAGTTTTCCTATTGAGCGGTTTGTCGAGGAATATAATTTTTCCAGAGGAATGGGTCGGCTTCATCACGAAATGACGTCCGAGGAAAGGCTGGATCCAAAGTAAAATGTCATCTGCCGTCGTATTTCTATCTATCTTGAATACAGAGATCGTCTTTGGGATTTTAAGGCCTGCGATTCCACTAGCTATGTACTTAGCATAATGCTTATCAACGCAAATCTTCTCCAGGTATCCCCATCTATTTCGTATCATTCTGTCAAATATAAAATCATTTATCGTAGCCGATTGACTGGAAACCCGTCTTGGGAACCTGTTGTTCCCGTTAAAGAATCCCGCTGCTGCTATGGGGTAGTTCAGCACGTAGAAATTCGGGGTTATCAAGCTGAC